>JAOZMN010000115.1:5207-8549 GCA_029934265.1 Bacteroidales bacterium | reverse complement strand
TGCCAGACAAGACAGAAAAGACAAACCCAGAGTATCGCTTACCGCAAAATTAATTGCAAACCTCTTGCAAGCCGCAGGAGTTTCAAGAATTATTACAATGGATTTGCATGCCGACCAAATACAAGGATTTTTCGACGTTCCGGTAGATCACTTATATTCATCTTCGATATTTGTACCATATTTACATAAATCAAATTTAGATAATATGATAATCGCCTCACCCGACACAGGAGGCACAAAACGAGCTAATACTTATGCCAAATTACTCAAAAAAGGAATGGTTATTTGTCATAAATCCAGAGAGAAGGCAAATGTTGTAGGCGAAATGACAGTTATTGGAGACGTAAAAGGTAAAAATGTTGTAATTGTAGATGACATCATAGACACAGCGGGAACTATCACAAAAGCCGCCGACATGATGATGGAACAAGGAGCATTAAGCGTACGTGCGATGGCAACTCACCCTGTTCTGTCCGGTCCGGCCTACGAACGCATTGAAAACTCGCACCTTACAGAACTTATCGTAACAGACACAATCCCTGTTAAACAAAAATCAGATAAAATAAAAGTACTGTCGGTATCTGACATATTCGCAGATGTTATCGACAAAGTTTACAATTACAAGTCGATAAGTTCAAATTTTATTGTGTAAATATTATAATAATTTTACTTTTGCAAAATATTATGAAATTTTCATTCAATACGACATTTTTAACCTAAATAATTCAGTATCTGATTTAATAAGGTAATTCTACCGCATTAAAACAGGTCGAAGACCTTAAAAGCATATTTATTAATTAAAGTGTGATGGGATAACGGAGGCTTTTATGTATTGAAACATTTTTTCTCCGATTTTTAAGTAGCACAAAAAAAAATACAATGAAAGTAATTGAAATTAAAGTAAAAACAAGGAAAGAAACAGGAAAGAAAGCAACAAAAGAACTTCGTAAATCGAAGTATATTCCTTGCGTAATATACGGAGGAGAAAAAAACGAGCATTTTTATGCAGAGCTGTCTGATTTTAGAGCTTTAGTTTATACTCCTAATTCGTACATCGTTAATCTTGACATTGAAGGCACGAAAAAGCAAGCAATTATGCAAGATATTCAGTTTCACCCTGTTAGTGATGACATTTTGCACATTGACTTTTTGGAAGTTAATGAAGAAAATAAAATTACAATCGGGATTCCCGTAAAACTTGAAGGTTTTCCTGTCGGAGTACAATCCGGTGGTGTTTTGAATCTACTGAAAAGAAGACTCAAAATAAAAGCTCTTATGAAAAACTTACCGGATATTCTGAATATCGACGTTACAGAACTCGAACTCGGTAAAAGTATCAAAATAGCAGAACTTGATTTTGAAAATATCGACCTTCTCGACCCAAAAGACTCTGTTGTATGCTCGGTTAAATTAACAAGAGTTGCCAAAGGAATGGAAGAAGCAAAAGAAGAAGGAGTAGTTGAAGGCGAAGAAGGAGAAACTACCAAAGAAGGAGCAGAAGAAGCAGAAAAAACCGGAACAGATAAATAATTAAATTGAAATATCTCATTATAGGACTCGGTAATCCCGGCAAAGAATATGCCGAAAACAGACATAATATAGGTTTTAAAATATTGGACGTACTTGTCGGTGCGTCCAATACTTGTTTTAAAAGTAAACGGTACGCCGAAATTGCCGAAATTAAATACAAAGCAAGAACACTTGTGCTTGCAAAACCTTCTACGTACATGAATCTCAGTGGAAAGGCAGTTAATTATTTACTTCAAAAAGAAAAAATACCGAAAAATAATTTACTTATTCTTGTTGATGATTTAGCACTTCCGTTCGGTAGCATACGGATAAAACAAAAAGGTGGAGACGGCGGTCATAATGGACTTGCAGACATTATTTCCGTATTCGGGAACAGCAAATTTAACAGATTGCGTTTCGGTATAGGCAACGATTTTTCGCAAGGACAACAAGTCGATTATGTACTCGGAAACTGGAGCGAAAAAGAAGAAAAACTACTTCCCGAAAGAATAGATAAATGTATCGAAGCCGTGAAAAATTTCAGTACAATAGGAATAGAACGTACTATGAATTTTTTTAATAAAAAATGAGTTTGGTATAAAAAGACCCTTAGGGTTTTATTTAACAAATCTAAATATTTAATTTACAGCATATTACTTAAAACCCTAAGTGTCTGATTGCGAAGAAATATATTTTTTAGACCGGTCTCAAAAATAAAACCTACGTGATTTTAATGAATTATTGAATATGACTACCGAAAAAAACACCGTCAGAATAGATAAATATTTATGGGCAGTTCGGCTTTTCAAAACTCGAAGTTTGTCCTCGCAAATGTGTAAAAAATCTCACATTACAATTAATAATATTCCTGTAAAGTCTTCACGACTAATAAGCAAAAATACCGAATTTAAAATCAAAGAACATTTTATCGAACGAACTTACAAAGTAATAGAAGTACTTGAAAAACGAGTAGGAGCTAAACTTGTAAGTAATTATCTGCAAGAAATTACCCCAAAAGAAGAACTCGAAAAACTTGAATTAATAAAATTAGACAAGCCCATACTTCGCAATAAAGGACTCGGAAGACCTACAAAAAAAGAAAGACGAGATTTAGGTCACTTTTTTAAATAAAAATTTAACAAATCAGCAAATTATGATTATCGCAAATCAAAAAAAAGAAGAAAACATTGCCGAATACATACTTTATATGTGGCAAATTGAAGAAATAGTACGCATCTATAATTTCGATATTGAAAAAATAAACAAAGAAATAATTGAAAATTATCGTATTTCGGAAAAAGAAAAAGAAAAAGTCAAAGAATGGTATGCAGATTTAATATTTATGATGCAAACTGAAATGATTAACAAAACCGGTCATCTCCAAATAATTAAAAACATTGTAATTGAAATAAACAATTTGAGCATAGAATTGCTGTCATCTCCGCAAGAAATAAAATATCAACAAATATTTGAAGAAACACTACCCGAAATAACCGGCTTCCAAGAAAAATCAAATATTCAATTTGAAAATAACATTGACATTTGTTTACACGCTTTAAATGCAATAATGTTGCTACGTCTGAAAAAGCAAAAAATATCGAAAGAGACCTCCCTGTCAATCAAAAAAATAAGTAAACTTCTTGCTCTACTTTCCCAAAAATACATCTACTTCAAAGAAAACGAGGATTTATAAATATTAAATCAAAAGTTTTATATTTTTTTATTACTTTTACGGTTCAGGATAACCGGATAATTTTGTAGTAACACTTACTACATTTGTTACGAGTTCCATGATTTCCGTTAAATAAATGAAAAACCTTAAAATTTTATAAC
>JAOZMN010000115.1:0-5197 GCA_029934265.1 Bacteroidales bacterium | reverse complement strand
GATTCTATACATAACCGGTTTGTTAATTGCTGTAACATTTACATTTTCCGGTTGTAAGAAAGATAAGGGAAATGTTGAAATTTTAGATATTTTTTATACTGTCGAAAATTGCAGTTTACCATTTACCGTTGATTATGAAGCAGATTTTAGTGTCGGAAGCGGAGATATTTCTTTCAGCTGGGATTTTGGAGACGGCTCTGCGGCAAGCACGGAAAAAGAACCTGTACATATTTATCAAAAAACAGGACTTTATCAAGTTACGGTAACTATTACAAATAGAGAGGTCAGCAAAATGAAAAGTATTAATGTCGATTTGCAGTCGGAAAGTTTGCCGATAATTCCGGAATTTACATACAGCTCCAACAGCTCTGTATTGTGGGCACCTTCCGAAATATTTTTCACAAATACAAGCCGGCACGCAACAACTTTTTGGTGGGATTTCGGCGATGGAGATTTTTCATCAAAAACTTCACCGTCTCATATTTTTGACGATGCCGGTTCATATACAGTCAGAATGTACGCAATATGCAACGGAGACACATCAATGTTTTCTGACAATTTAAAAATAGAATCCGCACCTTCAAAAATCGAAATAGAAACAATAACAGTTTGGTTACCCGACTCTTATACCAATGCTGATTTATATTGCAAAGTTTTTTTCGATGGATTCAAAGAAGGAGAAACAAGCACTGCGGTCGGTTCATTTCCGGTAAGCTGGAACTTGCGGGAAGACCTTTTCTTTTTTCACGGCGATTTTAATTCCGATGTTTTACTGTTTGAGGTTTGGGAGGAAACAGCACCGGAACCAGCTTATATCTTCGATATTCCAATGTCTCAAATAAGCTATGATTATTTTCCGGACAAGCTGACTTGGAACAGCGGTTCGGGATTTTCTGCAGAAGTATATTTGAATTATTCAAACTGATAAATACTTATACTTAAATTTTTCCGTATTAATATTTGAGTTCGGTATAAAAAGACCCTTAGGGTTTAATTTAACAAAATTTAACGAATCTAAATATTTAATTTACAGCATATTACTTAAAACCCTAAGGGTTTGATTGCGAAAAAATCTACTTTTTAGACCAGACTCAAATTTGCATAATAATCATATTATAAATACAGTTTTTCCCATTAAAACAGGTCGAAGAGCTTAATTTCACAATTTCACAATTATTCAAATTTAAAATTTAAACACATGAAAACTAAAGTAAAATTTATAGTAATTCTATCCGTCCTTTTTTGTTTTTTCACATCAAACTCTTTTTCGCAAACCGACAGGGCTTGGTGGAACTCACTAACTCCGGCATGGAAAAAAGTCATCCAAAAACAACAATTTAAAGGGAAAGACGTAACGCCAAACGATGAGCAGTTAGCGGAAATAGCTAAAATGACTTTCCTCGAACTTACAGGAAATAAGGATATTAAATCCTTAAAACCTGCGGCAAACTTAACATTACTCGAAATTGTAAGATGTAGCGACAGCGGAGTGGAAAGTCTTGAAGGCTTAGGTGAATTAGTCAATTTAAAAGATTTGGATTGCTCAGACAACGACAACATAGCCAGTTTGGGTGCAATATCAAACTCTTATAATTTAGAAAAACTAAACTGCGGAAACACAATGGTAAAAAGCCTTACTCCACTCCGAAACCTGAAAAAACTAAGAATATTGGACGTACATTATGCCACAGTTGTAGATATTCGCATTCTCAAAGAATTAAGACAATTAGAATCGCTTAACGTATCAAAAAATGCTTCGCTTTTCAGCTTAGACGGCGTAAATTATCTGCATAATCTTACAGAATTATATGCAAACGAAACTCGAATCGACAATCTTTCGCCGGTAAGTAATTTAAAGCACCTGAAAATTATCGAATTTGCCGACAGCCCTGTAAATTCATTGCGTCCTCTGCAACTTATCAAAAGTTTGGAAGATATTAATTGCTCAGGAACTCAAATAAAAGGGAGCAGTTTGGAATATTTGTTCGGACTAAGCAATATCAAAATGCTGAGATGTAAAAATATAGAAATATCCGATAAGGAAATCAGCATGGCTGAAAAAATAATAACTAAAAAAAGTCCGGAAGCCACTATTATAATTACTTCCAAATAACAACATCAAAAATTCTAACAACAAATTCTTTTATCTGCTCAAAAAAACTTTGTTAAAGTTAATCAAATTTAATATCAGCACCAAGTTATTATACATTTGTCTAAGAAAGCTTTACAAAGTTTTTTGAATAGAACAAATTCTCTGTAAATTGAAACAAAAATTTATTAAGAATATTATATTTTTAATATTTCTTAATCTGCTTATAAAACCGATTTGGATTTTCGGTATCGACCGGACAATACAAAACACGGTAGGAGTCGAAGAATACGGTTTTTATTTTGCCCTATTCAATTTTTCTATGCTTTTTAATATATTTCTCGATTTTGGAATAACAAATTTCAATAACAGAAATATATCACAAAACAGCTCTCTTTTAAGCAAACATCTTTCTAATATTACCGTCCTGAAATTTATGCTGGGCATACTGTATATGCTTATCAGTTTACTTACAGGCTTTATTATAGGCTATCGTTCGCAAGAAATTTCATTTTTATTTTTTCTCGGGATAAATCAATTTTTGTTATCACTGATACTTTATTTTCGTTCAAATATAGCCGCACTGCAACTATTTAAAACAGACAGTATTATCTCGATAATAGACCGTCTGCTTCTTATAATTATTTGTATATTTTTATTAAGCTCTCACAATATATTCGGAAAATTCAGCATAGAACAACTTATATTTGCACAAGGAATTTCATATTTAATAACAGCCTTAATCGCCGGATTTATAATTATTTCAAAATCAAAATTCATAAAACTGAAATTTGATTTAATTTTTATTATAGCGATACTCAAAAAAAGCCTTCCCTTTGCACTACTGGTTTTACTGATGACTTCCTACACCCGAATCGACTCGATAATGCTCGAACGCCTGTTGCCCGACGGCAGTACGCAAGCCGGAATATACGCACAAGGTTTCAGGATATTAGATGCAGTAATTATTCTTGCATATTTATTTGCAAGTCTTTTATTACCAATGTTTTCGAAAATGATAAAAGAAAAAGAAAATGTCGAACAACTCACAAAAACCGCTTTTTTATTGCTTATAATTCCAACTTTTATTATCACAATTTCAGCTTTTTTCTACTCCGACCAAATAATGTCGTTATTATATATAGAAGAAATTAAATTTTCTGCACCAACTTTCAAAATATTGATACTCTGCTTTTTACCGATTTCAATATCCTACATTTTCGGAACTTTACTTACCGCAAACGGAAGCCTTAAAGCACTGAATATTACAGCCGGAATATCTGTAATTTTGAATATTACACTAAATTATTTTTTCATACTTAAATACAATGCTCTCGGAGCAGCAACAGCAAGCCTGATAACACAAAGTTTTTCGGCAATTATTCAAGTAATGATTGCAATTAAAATTTTTAATTTGAAAATTAACAAATTAATGATACTAAAATTAGTTGTTTTTGTCGGTTTAACGATAAGTTTTGTTTTTTCTATCTATATTTACATCGAAATTAAAGAAATAGGATTTTTATTAAGTCTGATTTCAGGAGCCGGTTTAGGATTTTCACTAAAATTAATAGACTTAAAATCAATATTTACAATGTACAGATAACATTTACAACGAACAATGTTTACTTCTAATTGTTCACTGTTCACTGTTTACTGTTTACTGTTCACTGTTTACTGTTTACTGCTTACTGCTTATGTTAATTACAGAAAAATTAAAAGCCGGAGAATTAATTCTCCATGATTTGACTTTATTACCCTTATTAAATCGTTTCGGAATAGAACTTGGTTTTCAAGATAAAACAATAGAACAAATATGCTCCGAAAATGGTATAAATATTGATTTTTTTCTCGAAATAACAAACGCCTTTCACGATAAAGATTATGTTTCAAACGATTTACATTCTTTTTCGCTCAAATTAATTATAGATTATTTAATGAAATCTCATAATTATTACAGAACTATAAAAATACCGAGAATAAAAGAACTTATCAATAAACTTTTTTGGGAAAGTAATGAAGAAAAAAATCGTTCCGTATTACTTAATTTTTACAATGAATATATTAAAGAAGTCATAGAACATCTTGATTACGAAGAGAATAAAATATATCCTTATATTATTGACATAGAAAAATCATATAAAAATCAAAGTAAGCAGAAAAAACAAAAATACTCCGCCTTAAATTATCAAAATGTTCACAGCGATATTAATTCCAAATTGTTGGATTTAAAAAATATCGTAATAAAATACCTTCCTCCGGCATTAAATTCTGAAATTCAAAACGAATTATTGCAAGAAATTTTCATGTTCGAAAAAGATTTAAAAGACCATTCAAAAATAGAAAATACCGTACTGATACCTCGTGTAAAAGCAATCGAAAAATTAATCCTGTAGAATATTCAAATACCACCAAGTAATAATCGAATTATACGAATCAACGTTTTTACACTTCTTCTTAAAAACATCATCATTTATTTGTATTATCATTTGGTCGGTTATTTCCTTGTACATTTGCCAATCCGTTGCGTATAAGAGTTTTCGCTTTACAAAGTTCGGCAAATACGGTTTTATCGTTTTTTTAATTTTCCGTTTGAATAAATCAAATAAACTCGGCTGTATTTCGTTCTTGAAATTAACATTGTACTTTTCAAAATATTCATTTACAAGAATATCATCGTACAATAATTTTATTTTTTTGTATTTGAATGGAACATTTTTAAAAAACTCGACAAGTTCCGTATCCCAAAACGGGAAACGATTTTCGTAAGCAAAATAACTGAAAATACTCGAAGAATTAACAATAAATTTCGATAATTTTTCTTTTATGTCATAATCTTCAAATACAGAATAAGCAAATTTATTTTCAAAATTTTTATCGAAATTTGCCGTCAAAGAATTTACTGTTTTTTCTATTTTTTCGGCATCAGAAGTTGATATTTTATCAAATAAAAATTTTTCTCTCAAAATTAATTTTGAAATATTTTCACTTTTCAAATCTTCCGGCACAACTTTTACAAGCTGACTTCCTCCGAGCATATCGCCGGAATGTCCGGGAATAAAAATTGAATTATCGGGAATTAATTTATTTTCTTTCAGATATTTAACA
>JAOZMN010000494.1 GCA_029934265.1 Bacteroidales bacterium | reverse complement strand
GGCATTTTGAAATTTTAAAACCGGAGTTTACCGACTGTAAATGAGGATTTTAAAATTTCAAAATAACGCAGAAATTTACACTTATGAAACATGCCAAAGTTTGATACCCTGCTCTCCATTATAGTCTAAAAAGCATATTTTTTCGCAATCAGACCCTTAGGGTTTTAATTAAAAAACTGTAAATTAAATATTTAGATTTATTAAATTTTGTTAAATCAAACCATAAGGGTCTTTTTATATCGAACTCATTATTAATTTAAAGTATATTAAGCAACTGTTCTTTTATTTTTTCGAGTTCGTCTTTCATCATTATAACATTTTTTTGAATTTCGCCGTGTGATGCTTTTGAACCGAGAGTATTAATTTCTCGTCCCATTTCTTGCGAAATAAAACCGAGTTTTTTACCTGCGGATTCTTCTTTAACGGTTTCGATAAAATATTTACAGTGATTTGCCAATCTGATTTCTTCCTCGTTAATGTCGAGTTTTTCGAGATAATAAATAATTTCTTGCTCAAATCGGTTGTCGTCTCTTATTTCCGGAGGTACGGAAGCATCTATTTTTGATTTTATTCTATCTTTTATTTTTTCGATTCTTTCGTCTTTGTATTTCCCGATTTCCGTTTGTAATTCCTCTATTTTATTGACTTTTTGAAGAATATCTTTAAGAAGAATCTCACCTTCTTTTTTACGAAAAATATCTAATTCGTTTATCGCATTTTCTACCGCTTGCAGTACAATTTTTTTGTCTTCGTTGTCAATTACGGTTTCCGAAGGCTTAAAAACATCAGGAAACCTCATAATTGTCGATAACATTATATCCGTATTTGGCAGAGTATCCAAAGACGAATATATTTTTTTGTATTCATTGATATAAGAATTTATAATTTCGTTATTTATTCTTGTACCTGTTGCTGTTCCGATAGTTTCTAAGGTTAAAACAAGTTCGATTTTACCTCGCACCAATTTTCCGGAAATCAAATTTTTAATTCCAAGTTCCAATTCTCTTAAAGGTTCGGGAAGTTTTATCGAAATATTTATATTCTTGCTGTTTAAAGATTTTATTTCGGCAGTAATTTTTTTGTCGGGAAATTGCAAAACAGATTTTCCGAAACCGGTCATTGATTTTAGCATATTTTTGAATAATAATTAATTTGCAAACTATTAAGTCTGCAAAACTAATAATTATAAATGAAATTGAATTAAATAAATACTGTTTTGTTTTGATAAACAAATTAAACATTTAATTTTGCATAAAATACAATACTTCAAAATTTAAAAACTCATAATTTTAAATAATATGTCATATATTCAAAAATTAGAAAAAATTGCATCGCAAGTAAGGCGAGATGTTTTAAGAATGGTAAATGCACCTAAATCGGGACACCCCGGCGGGTCGATAGGCTGTGCGGATTTTATGACTGCCCTGTATTTCGATATTTTGAAGCATAAAGCCGAAAATTTCACTATAGACGGTAAAAACGAAGACCTGTTTTTCTTGTCAAACGGACATATATCTCCGGTTTGGTACAGCGTTTTGGCACGAAGCGGATATTTTCCGATAGAAGAACTGGCAAGTTTGCGAAAAATCGGTACTCGCCTGCAAGGGCACCCGACAAATCACGATAATTTGCCCGGAATAAGAATTGCTTCCGGCTCACTCGGACAAGGAATTTCGGTAGCAACCGGTGCCGCTCTTTCCAAGAAATTGAATAAAGACAATAAATTTGTATATGTGCTTACCGGCGACGGCGAACTTCAAGAAGGACAAATTTGGGAAGCCTTAATGTTTGCAGCCGCCCGAAAAGTCGATAATTTAATTATCACGGTCGATTACAACAAAAAACAAATTGACGGTTCGACCGATGATGTTGTTTCGCTTGGCGATTTGCGTGCTAAATTTGAAGCATTCGGTTGCAAAGTTATCGAAACGAACGGAAATAATATGCAAGAACTTACAAATTCGTTAAAAGAAGCCAAAACCCTTACCGGCAAAGGAAAACCTGTTGCAATATTAATGCACACAATAATGGGGAAAGGTGTCGATTTTATGGAAAACAAACACGGCTGGCACGGTGTAGCTCCGAACGATGAACAATTAAAAAATGCTTTATCGCAATTAGAAGAAACTCTTGGGGACTATTAACCTGCATCATTCACAAACATTTCTATTACAATGCTGAACTGCACGTCCTGTTTGACTGTCCTCGATTTTTGATTTTTCAAAATAGTTCACTATTTTTTCAA
>JAOZMN010000114.1 GCA_029934265.1 Bacteroidales bacterium | reverse complement strand
AACGGCCTTTTAAGCCGTGGGTCCTGCGTTCGAGTCGCAGAGGGGTCACTGTCATAATTTTTTGATTTTTTCATGGTAGAACTTTGCGAATGGGAGAAATTCTTTCGCAAAGTTTTTTTTTGTATCTATCAAAAAAAAATTGCCAAAGCTGATTCATTCGAAAGTTAAATAATACAATTCTTTTTTTACACACTCAAAAAAGTATATTTTTTTCATAATAATCTGAATAAAAACACTTTATATATACCACCTTACCTGTTACAGAGTCAGGAAACCTTTAATTATCGAATAATTTAAGGTAAGCAAATTTTAAAATTCTTAATTTATTATTACTTTTGTCTTGTGGAAAGTTTGAAAAAAATAGGGCATAAAATCGGGAATATAATTCTTGCTCGCAAAATAAAGCATTTAAGTCGCAAAAAACAGTTTCATACATTGGATAATGTTAAAACTGTTGCAATATTGTTTGATGCACGTTCGGAAACTAAATTTAAAGAAGCTAAAAACTTTATTTCAGCCTTGTCGGAAAAAGGAACGCAAGTATTTGCACTTGGCTTTGTTGAAAAACAAGAAACTATTGGTAATTATCTTTATAAAAAAGATGTTGATTTTTTTTCCATAAATAAAGTTAAATGGACAGGTGTACCGGAAAGTCCGAGTGCATACAGATTTATTTCGAGAAAAGTAAATATGCTTATCGACCTGACTTTAACAGATTATTTTCCCGTTAAATATATATTTGCACTTTCGCAAGCCGAATTTAAAGTTTCAGGCTTGGAACAGGATACAAATGCCGATTTTATTATAAAACTCGGTAAAAATAATAATGCAAAATATTTTTGGGAACAATTAAATCATTATCTTACAACGATAAAAAAAGCATAACGCAACGAAGTTGCAAACAAATTGTGAAAAAAAAATAAAAATTTATACTTTTTTTCAACTTCAAAATTTTGTATCTAAAAATAATGAGTTCAGTCTAAAAAGTATATTTTTTCAAAATCAGACCCTTAGGGTTTTAAGTAATAAACTGTAATTCAAATATTTAGCTTTGTTAATTTTTGTTAAATCAAACCCTAAGGGTCTTTTTATACCGAACTCAATAATATAATAATGAAATTTACAGGAACAGGAGTCGCACTCATTACACCTTTCAGAGAAGATAAAAGTGTTGATTTTACGGCACTTACAAATTTGGTAAACAGTGTAACAGCAGGAGGAGTCAATTTTTTGGTGGTACTGGGAACTACCGGAGAGTCCGTAACTTTAAGCGAATCGGAAAAACAAGCAGTAGTAAATCATATAATCGAAATTAACGCATCAAAATTGCCGATAGTACTCGGAATGGGCGGAAATAATACGAAATCCCTTACAGATACGATAAAAAATACTGATTTTACCGGTATAGACGGCATACTTTCGGTAGCACCTTATTATAATAAGCCTTCACAAGAAGGTTTGTATCTGCATTATAAAGAAATAGCTCAAGCATCACCGGTGCCGATAATTCTTTACAATGTACCCGGCAGAACGTCATCGAATATTTCGGCACAAACAACTTTGCGACTTGCAAACGAATTTCAAAATATCACGGCAATAAAAGAAGCATCGGGAAATTTTACGCAGATTATGCAAATTATAAAAAATAAACCTGCCGGTTTTACAGTTCTTTCCGGCGATGATGCCATAACTTTGCCGTTAATTTCGATTGGTATGTCCGGAGTAATTTCTGTGGTTGCAAATGCTTTTCCTTCCGATTTCTCGAAAATGATAAATGAAGCTTTGGACGGAAATTATGAAACCGCTAAAAAATTGCACTATAAATTATTGGATATAATAAACAGTCTCTTTAAAGAAGGAAATCCCGGCGGTATAAAAGCGGCTCTGAAAATCCTAAGTAATGATAAAATCCTTTCTCAAAAATATGTAAGACTGCCTTTGGTACCGGCATCGGATAAATTATATGCGGATATTGAAAATTTAATCAAAAATATATGAAATTTTGAAAGCAATCAAAAACATAAGAATTGAAGATTATTCATATAATTTACCGCAAGAAAGAATTGCAAAATATCCTGAAAAACAAAGAGATAATTCTAAATTATTAATTTACGACAAAGGTCATATTTCTGAAACAAGTTTTAAAAATATTCCCGGTTTACTTTCGGAAAATGAACTTATAATTTTTAATAATACAAAAGTAATACAAGCACGACTTGAATTTTACAAAGATACCGGTGCGAAAATTGAAATATTTTGTTTAGAACCTCATATTCCTGCCGATTATTCGCTTGTCTTTGAAGCAAAAAAAAAATGTACTTGGAAATGTTTGGTAGGAAATCTTAAAAAATGGAAAACCGGAAAAATATTTCATGAAATAAATTTCAACGGAAATAAAATTACTGTTAATGCCGAAAAATCGGAAAAACAAACCGACAACAGTATTTTAATAAATTTTTCTTGGAATACCGGAAAAATATCGTTCGGCGAAATACTCGAAAAAGCAGGAAACACCCCTATCCCACCCTATCTTAACAGAAAATCGGAAGAAATTGACAAAAAAAGTTATCAAACAGTTTATTCAGAATATAAAGGTTCGGTAGCGGCACCAACGGCAGGTCTGCATTTTACTGAAAATATCATTAATGAAATTCAAAAAAAAGGCTGTAGTACCGATTTTGTTACATTACACGTTGGTGCAGGAACTTTCAGGCCGGTAAAATCCAAAATTATTTCAGACCATTCCATGCACACGGAACATTTTACGGTTTCATTAGAAACAATTCGTAATTTGAAAAAACACGCCGGTAAAATTATTGCCGTAGGGACAACTTCCGTAAGAACATTAGAAAGTATATATCATCTCGGAAATAAATTTTTCAATAAAGATTTTAAGCCCGAAATTTCACAATGGGAATGTTATGAAAATCCAACGAAAATTTCTTTTGAAACTGCTTTAAATGAAATTGAAAAATATATCGACAAGCAAGAAAACAAAATTTTGGAAGCAAAAACTAAAATAATGATTGCTCCGGGATATAAATTTAGAGTTGTAAACAAAATAATTACAAATTTTCATCAACCGCAAAGTACACTTTTATTGCTTATATCAGCATTTGTCGGTAATGAAAATTGGCGTAAAATCTATGATTATGCCTTAAAAAATAATTTTAGATTTTTAAGCTATGGAGACAGTTCTATATTAAAAATATAAAATCTCAATTTAATGCTGTTAGCACTATATAATAAGGTACTCAATAAAAAAATTATAATGAAAAAATCTATTTTAAAAATATTCATAGTTTTGTTAAGCCTGCCGGTTGTATTAACACAATTTTCATGTAATTCTTGCATTGAAGAAGAGGGCAAAATTACTACTGAAAAATATTATTTCGATAAATTCGACGAATTAGAAATAAATATGACGGGAACTGTGTATATCCACCAAAGTAAAGAACATTATGTCAGTGTAAAAATCGGGAAAAACCATCGTCAATACTTGGAAGTAGCCGGAAGTGGAAACAAGCTGAAAATAACAGCCGATAAATGTTTAAAAAATAATATAATCCCGGAAATTCATATTTATGCTCAAAATTTTGAAGAAATTAATGTTTCCGGTTCCGCCAAAGTGAAAACCGTAAAAGAAATTAAAGGAGATGATATTGAAATTTCGGTATCAGGTTCGGGAACAGTAGAACTTGAATTAGATTACAAAAAAATAGAAACTGAAATTGACGGTTCCGGCGATTTGATTTTGAGAGGAAGAGCAGAAAAACATAATTTATCGGTGGACGGTTCCGGGGACCTGTCGGCTTATGCTTTGATTACCGAAAAAACAAATGCCACCGTAAAAGGTTCAGGAAATTGCAAGGTATTTGCTACCGAAAAATTAACCGCCAAAGTAAAAGGAAGTGGCGACTTGAAATATAAAGGCAAACCCAAAAAAGTAGATACAGACATCTCCGGTTCCGGCTCTATAAATATGAAATAAAATCTTTAAATTTTATCTGTATAGAATTAGCTTAAAGAATTAAAAATCAATAAATTATATTCATTTTGTTCTTCCGGAAGAGTACTAAAGCTTTCCATAAAGGTTTCAAACTTCAAATTTGCTCCGGAATTGTATTATATATTCGCAGTGTAAAATCTTAATATTTTTTTAAAAAGAAAAAATGATTGCACTGATAGGACTTAATCACAAATCTGCTCCGGTAGAAATAAGAGAAAATTTTGTATTTACAAGTGAAGATATTAATGAATTTTCAAAACTTTTTAAGCCGAATATTAATTTTAAAGGAATGTTCGTTGTATCTACTTGCAACAGAACAGAAATATATATTGAAATACAAAATAATTCCGAAAAAGAAATTTTTGATACAGTAATCGACAATTTAAGTAAATTTAAGAATTGCAAACAAGATATTTCCGGTTTTATTTATACTTACGGAGAGAAAAAAGCTGTAAATCATTTATTTAAAGTAGCTTGCGGACTTGACTCTATGATGCTCGGCGAATATCAAATAGTAGGACAACTCAAAGATGCTTATACAATATGCGATGAACACAAAATAATTAGTTCAAATTTGAGACGCTTGTCGGAAAAAGCATTTGAAACCGGCAAAAAAGTAAGAACCGAAACCAAAATTAACGAAGGAGCTGTTACAGTCAGCTATGCAGCTGTTGAAGCCGCTTATTTATATTTTAAAGATTTAAAAGAAAAAAATATTTTGTCTATCGGAGCCGGCGAAACAGGACAACTTGTACTTTCAAGCCTTGTAAAAAAAGGTTGTACAAAATTGACAGTCGCCAACAGAACACACGAAAAAGCCGTAAAAGTTGCAAAATATTTCAATGCGGAAGCAATCGAATTTGACGAATTAGACAGAAGAATACTCGAATTTGATATAATTTTGGTTTCCACTGCGTCCAAAACTCCCCTTGTTACCGCCGAACGAGTAAACAAGCTCATGAAAAAAAGGCAAGACAAACCATTGTTAATGATAGACTTATCGGTGCCGAGAAATATCGAACCGGAAGTCGGGAGCATTGAAAATGTTACTCTTTTCGATGTCGATAATTTGCAAGATGTTGTTAAAGAAAATTATGATAAAAGGAAAGGAGAAATAGCTCATGCACAAAATATAATCGACAAACTTGTCATTGATTTTATTTCATGGCTAAGCACAAGAAATCTCGGACAAACTTTTTCAAAAATTTCTGATAATTTCAGAGAAATTAATCGAAAAGAAATAGAGGGTTTTCAAAAAAACAAAATCCAAATCGACTATACAAAAGCCGTAGAATACGGCGACCATATAACTAATAAATATATTCGATTACTGATTAAAAACATAAAAACAGTTACCGATAACGGAAAAAAAGCAGACTATATTAAAATGGTAAACGAGCTTTTCGAATTGCAATAATTTTAAGGTCTTCGAGCTTAAAATTTCAGGTTTCAAAAAAAAAACTACCTTTGCTTGTCTAAAACAAAAATACCAAAAATTGACAAGCATTTCCAAAATAAAACAACTCAGCGATTTAGAACTTATATCGCTTTACAATTCAGAAAAGAATCGTGAAGCGATAGGTGTTTTATACGAACGCTATACCCGACTTGTTTTTCTTGTTTCGATGAAATATTTTAAAAATGTCGAAAAAAGTAAAGATGCAGTAATGCAAATTTTCGAGAAACTTTTTTCAGACTTACTGAAACACGAAATCTCAAATTTTAAATCTTGGCTACACACCGTTACCCGAAATCATTGTCTTATAATCCTAAGAAGTGAACAATCCAAATTTAAAAAAGAAGAGTCGTACAAAAAAGATAACATAAGTTTTATGGAATCCGACGATTTTGAACATCTAACAGATAAGAAAAACAAAGAAAAACAATTAAATCTTTTAGAAAATGCAGTTCTCGATTTAAAACCGGAACAAAAACAATGTATAGATTTATTCTATTTACAAGAAAAAAGTTACGATGAAGTAGCGAAAATAACAGGATTTACACCAAAACAAGTAAAAAGTTATATTCAAAACGGAAAAAGAAATATTAAACTTAAGATGACAAAAAAATACAGTGAAAAATAAATATGACATATTATTCTCAAATTCAAATTGTTTGACCGATAAGCAAATTAATGATTTTTCCGAAAATTTACTTTACGGAAACGATTTGCGTATAGTGGAAGAACATTTGCTCGAATGCGAAATATGTTCCGATATGGCAGACGGTTATTCACTTTTGCCTGACAAAAATAAACTTTCCGATATAATTTCCGATATAAATATTCAAGTTGCCGGAAGAGTTAAACCGCAAGGAAAGATTATCGGCATGAGGATTAAAAAAATATTTGCAATAGCAGCTTCTGTTGCTTTAATCGCAACTATCGGACTTACAGCCAAAATTTATTTTGATGCAGGACAAACCGAAAAACTTGCAGACGCAGTTAAGTCCTCCAACTATATTCAAGCTGAAACGAAAGCCTCAAAAATTGTAACCAATGATGATAAAACAAAAGTTGATGTTAAAATTGAAACAAAAACAAATAATAAAACCGGAATAAATATAATTTCCAAAGAATCTGAAATCTCTGAACCTACAACTAAAATTAAAAACGAAAGTAAGCGTAAAAATACAAATAGAATATCAAATACTCCTGTTATTAAAAAAGAGCAAGTTGTAAAAAACGAAAATAAACAAGATTTTAACGAAGAACTTTCCACCACAGGCGATATCAATGACAGCGAAGAGATTGCAGAAAATCCGACTTCTACAAATCTTAAAAGCTCAAATAAAATTACAGCAAGTGATGACTCGGAAGAATACCTTGAAGGCGATGAAACGGAAGAAAATTATACACTAAATTCTAAAGGTGAATCCGGCAAAGGCAAAAATATGTTTTTTTCTACAAGCAGAACCAGAGCATTACACAGCCCCAAAAAAGAAAATAAAGATACGAAGTTTTCCGGTTCAAATACCGATAAAAATGGTATTGCCTTTAAAAATTACTCACAAGGAAATTTTAAGAAAGCAAGTAAATTGTATAAAGAAATTATAAAGAATGCTCCGACAAACTACGAAGCTGTTTTTTATTCCGGAATGTCTTTTTATAATTTAAATAAATACAAAGAGGCAATAGAACAATTTAAAAAACTGACAACTCAAAAAACTGATTATAAAGATGATGCTATTTGGTATAAAGCATTGTCGTTGCAAAAAACAGGACAAGCCGAACAAGCAATTTACTGTTTGAAAAAATTATCAAACACAAGCCCTGTTTATAAAGAAAAATCATTACTGAAAATAAAAGAAATTTCAGAAGAATAGTTACATTACATATTATCAAATCTGTTTTCTTTTTGGATTTCCTTAGAACTAAGTTCAGCTTTAAATATTTTTTTCAAATCACTTTCTATTATTTTAGCTTCCGGATTAAAGCCCATACGAGGCAAAAAAAATCCTAAAATAAGCATTAGAAATGGAATTATAAATCCTACATTTACAGCTTGGGAGTCAAATATTGTAATGCCGATAATTAATAAACAAAAAGCCGACACAGCTATAAGCCAAACATACATAAAGGCTCTTACAAACGGCAAAACTTCCATCAAAACAGTGATTTTAGTTCCGTTTTTCTCGTCTCTGATTATTCCTGAAACTCTTGCTTGAAATGAATTGTGCCCTTTAATGTTTCGGAGTAGTTTGAATCTTTCGCCTGCAATTTCACCTTGATAAGGAGCAGTGAATTTTCGAGAAACTGCGAAACTAAGAGTTCGCATCGGCTCTATATGTTTTCCAAGTTCGTTTTTTATTTCTTGTGAGGATAATTTCGATATATAAATTATTCTTTTAGAAGGTATTAATTTCATTGCTTTTGAATTTAAGAATAAAATCCTTATTTTCTAATATTAAAATTAATAGAAAATTCATGTATGAAAAATGTTCTTTGTTCCGGTATAAAAAAACTGAAATTATAAGTAAAACTTAAAACAGAAAGAGGTTTATACGAAAAAAATACTCCGTAAATATCCGAATTGTCAAAAACATATCTGTACGAAATTCCTCCGGTATATTTAGTATAAGTACGTGAAAAACCGGTATTAATATAATTATACACATAATAATTTTCCTGCGATATTTTTTCGTGATTTTGAAATTCTGCACGCAGGTAAGCCGTATAGTATCTTGATTTTACACCAAAGTCGGAACTCTCCATTTTATGTCCGAAACTGTATTTAAAATCTGTATTTATTAACATTAATTTATCGGAAGAACCGTCTAATCTGTCTCTTTCATTAACCGATAAAAAAGAAATTCCGCCGGTTATTTTTCTCGAACGATATTTTAAGCCGAAATTTACTTTTAAGTTTGGTTTATAATCAATCAAATTTTTAATCCCTGTTTTTTCAATCTGACCGATTCCGACACCTATACCAATCAATTTTCCTGTTGAGATAATTTTAGTGTATGAATAATTTATTGTGTAACTTTCATAATGCTCTAAAAAAGGTCTCACTGCACTGTCGGCAAGGAAGGCCTGTTTATTGCCGGTCAGAAAATTATCATAATTT
>JAOZMN010000113.1 GCA_029934265.1 Bacteroidales bacterium | reverse complement strand
TTTGTCAAAATAAAAATATTATAACCAATTCTTAAAAAGTAACAAGTCTAATATCCATTCTTAAATCATTTTCTAAAAATTCAATCATAGATGATTTAGAGTTTAACTCAATTCCTTTTGTAAAATAAATTTTATCGCAAATAGCTTTTTCTTTTAATGCAATAAGAAAATTTCCTTTTTTAAAACTTTCGATTTTTAACCCAATCCCGAATAACTCCTTTTTAATATGTTTATAAGAAAAAACACCTATGTCGGTTTTAATAATTTTTGAACGTTTTGTTGTAACAGCTGTAACTTCATGGACAGCTTCCGGAATTAATCCATAAAAATACAAAGCATAGTCAAGTGATACATAAGATGGATTCTCTAACAAATTATTTGAAATAAGTTCTTTGGCAATAATATTTTTGTGAACTAATGAAGTGTGAATATAAAATCCTTTTTTTATAGATTTAATAATGCCCTTTTGTTTTAAATTGGCTATTTTACTGTTAATATTATCGTAATTCATATTTACGAGTATGCTTTTTAAACTTGCATAATCAACAATATGAGTTTTATATTCTAACAATTTATTTTCAATTAATAAATCCATAAACATATAATTTTACATAGATAATATACAAATTGAACATTATCTATGCAAAAGTAGTAATTTTTTGTAGAAATAGTCAATTTACTTGTTTGTAATTTTTGTCAATTATTATTTTATATTTCTATTTAAAATACTAATTACAAGCCTTTTTACAGTGCCGGCTTCATCTGTTTTGCTTGTGGCAATAAATAGCGTAAGAGAAGCCAATGCTTCGTTGCTGATTATTGTTTCGTTATTAATCGTAATTAGAGCTTTGTTCTTATCTAAAAAATACAAAAAACAAGACGCTGCAATGCGTTTATTCCCATCAACAAAAGAATGATTTTTCACAATAAAATAAAGTAAGTTTGCCGCTTTCTCCTGAATAAAGGGATATAGTTCTTGTCCGTCGAAAGTTTGTGCTATTTGATTTATTGAACTGTGGAAACTGTTGTCTTTTGGTTTTGCAAATACATCGCTTTCAAAATCGGAATACATTTTTTCCAATAAAATAAATATAGTCATTGTAAGTCGGAAAAATTGTTTCTTGCTCTGTTTTTCCTTTAATATCCAACTCTTCGTGGTCGTAATCATCGAGTAGCTCTAATCCTTTTGCAAAAATATTTAGTATTTCGTTTTCTTTATTTTCGTTGCTTGTTTCAATGGCACGACGAAGTATTTGTATTCCTGTTTTAAGATGTAAAACTTCCTGATTTTTTTGTTCTAATCGTTTTTCATTTATCGCATATCCTTTTACAAGAAAATCCTTTAAATGTTGAGTTGCCCATTGACGAAATTGTGTTGCTTTTCTTGAATTTACTCTATAACCCACCGAAATAATCATATCAAGATTATAAAAATTTATTTTTCGTTTTTTTCCATCACCTGCAACTTGTTCCAAAATGGAACAGGTTGAGTTTCTTTTCAATTCATCGGCTTTATAAATATTATTAATGTGCTTAACAATTGCAGGTCGTTGCACATCAAAAAGTGTTGCAATTAAACGAGTATCAAGCCAAACAGTTTCTTGTTCAAATTTAACTTTAATTTCAGTTTTATTACCAGAACTTTTAAATATTACTATTTTATTTTGCTCTTCAATCATAATTTTACGTTTTGAATTTGTATGAAAATCTTTTTCCGGTTATAAAAACAGTTGAACTAAATTATAAATCCAACAATGCCCTATTCATATCATCTACACTTGTATTTTCAAAATTACCAAGATATATTCGAGTGATTTCTTCGCTGTCATGTTGCATACCTTCTTGTATCATGGAAACAGGATTTCCGAGTTTTCGCATTGTTGTTGCCCACGAGTGTCGTACAACATAAGAAGTTATAGTATTATAATGTTCAATTCCGGCTTCTTTAGCCAATAGTATAAAATGTTTATTAATTTTTTTTAATGCCGTTTGCGAGCGTGTTTTTTTTGCTTCGCAGTTTGATGAAAATCTGTAAAGATTGGAAAAATATAATCATGTTCCTCCTTAAATTGTTCGTAATAATTAAGAATATCCCGGACTGGTTGTAATATTTTTATAGTAAATTGCTTTTTAGTTTTTTGTCTTGTATAGTGAACCCTGTCTTTTGTAACATTAGACCATTTAAGATGTGCAATATCTATAAAATTCATGCCCATATTATAAAAGCTGAATAAAAATATATTTTGTGCTTCATGTAAATTTGAATGTTCTTCTGTGTTAAATTCGATAATTTTCTTAATATCATCATAACTGATTGCTCGTTTTTTGGGAGCAGAGGGTCGCAGGTTCGGATCCTGCCACCCCGACACTGAAAATCAAAGCCTTACATTAATTTGTAAGGCTTTTTTGTTTTTAAGGGGTACACCAATAATTTTAATTAGTAACTAAACAAAAATTATGTAATCTAAATATAATAAGAGTTTTACATAATTTTCTGTATCTGCCTAACGTCCTAATTGTTCTCGCTTTACCAATCTGACAAGCACCTCTTACTAATAAAAGTTTACAGACTTCACTGTTTTTCCATTCTAAAAATTCTATATCAATTTTTCTTTGCAAATACATATCTTTAAATTTAGTTTACAAAAAAACAAATCAAAATTAGACAGTTTATTACAAAATAGTAAGTCAAACTTAGTGCTTATTGTCGTATGTTTTTTTGAACTCTTGCATAACTTCTTCAAAACTTAAAAGCAAAGGTAACAAAAAATGAACTATCGTCTTTCAAAACATCTTCATCTACGGTGATATTATCAAATTCGTAAATATACTCCAAGTTAATGGAAATTTTCTTATAAAATTTAGTATTCAAACTTGTTTTTGAATATACCCTGTAGTCATTAAAATCAAAAGGTGACGGCTGATAAAAAGTATAATGTGTAAAAGTTATATCATCGGTAATTTTTATATTAAATTTTGGTCGAACTGAAATCCGCAATATGTCTTTTGTATCAATAAAATCATCATCCGGTTCTTCCGGCAAATAATAATTTTCATGGTCATACTGCCCTGCAATACTTATCGAAAAATCCAATTTATTTGTATTCAAAAAAGTATATTTTCCTCCAAGCAGACCACTGTATCTTATTCTTATTTTTTTCTGCCTGTTCGTATAAACTTGTGCAAGCATAAACGGAGAGACAACAGAAAACGGAATAAAATCGTACTTAATTCCGCCGGAATATTCTTCTTTTTTTACTTCATTATCAACTTTACTGTAATTTGCCGTCGAAAATAATGAAAATTCATTTATCGAATCTTTGTTGGACAATAAAAAAGCTCCTTTCAGATTAAATTTATTCACGTTTCCTTTGTAAAAAGAAGCTCCTGCTTTCATTTTTCCATGCCATGGAGTTTTATTTTCATTTTGTGAAAAACCAAAAAGCGAGATAAGTAAAAATAAAGATATACATAATATTTTTTTCATAATATTTTAAATTTTATAATTTTGGCACAAAGAAATATAAAATTATGAAATAAGCGATAATAATTATACTTCCCAAAAAACACAATTTTAAAATTTGATGATTCAAAATTTCAAAACAGCCTAAGAGCATGAAAACAATATTAATAACAGGAGCTACAGACGGAATTGGTAAACAGACCGCAATAAAACTGTCAGAACTTGATGTAAAAATTATAATACACGGTCGGGAGCAAAACAGAATAGATGCCGTTATCAAAGAAATAAAAGAAACAAACGGCAATCAAAATATAGAATCCGCACTTTCAGATTTTGAAGACTTAGAACAAGTAGCCCAAATGTGCGAAAAAATTAAACAAACAAATTCAACCATTGATATTTTGTTCAATAATGCGGCAGTTATATCATTAGAGAAGGAAAAAACAATCGACGGATTTGAAAAAACATTTCAAACAAATCACCTTGCAGGTTTTTTACTGACCGAAAAACTTTCACCGCTTATTGAAGCCGCAGGAAATGCAGGAATAATTAATGTAAGCTCGATGATACACGCCGTCGATATTGATTTTGAGAACCTGCAAGGTGAAAAATCATATAACGGAAGTAAAAATTATGCCCTGTCCAAACTTTGCAATATTATTCATGCCTATTCACTTTCTCGAAAATACAAAGGCAAAGGAATAAGTGCAAACGCAATGCATCCCGGAGTTATCAATACAAAATTATTAAATACAGCATTCTCCGGCGGTTTACCCGTAGAAGAGGGAGCAAAAACAATGTATTATCTTGCAACAGAAAACATTGCAATACAACTTACAGGACAATATTTTGAAAATAATCGTCCTATGCAAAGCAATCCTGTATCGTACAAAGAAGATATTCAGGATAAATTATGGGAATACAGTATGAAACTTATAAAAAAATATCTGTAAAAATGACCATTGAAATTAAAAGCTTTTCTTCCGAAGAAAAAGAAAATATGTCAGCTTGTTACAAAATACGAGACGACATTTTTGTACAAGAACAATCCGTAGATAAATCTTTGGAATTTGACGGACTTGATGACAATGCCGTTCATTATCTGATAACAGTAAACGGTAAAAATGCAGGAACAACACGCTGGCGAGAACTCAAAGAGGGAATAAAAATAGAAAGATTCGGAATATTAAAAAAATACAGAAAAAAAGCACTCGGTACATTACTTCTGAAATTTGTAATCGAAGAATTGACCTCTTCAAAGAAACAGATTTTTTTACACGCTCAAGAAAGCTCAATCAGTTTCTATGAAAATCATCATTTTATTTGTGAAGGAGAAACATTTATCGAAGCCGATATTAAACATAAAAAAATGATTTACAAAGGATAAAAAAAAAACAATATATTTTTGTAAAAACTTTTTTTATTACAACAAAAGTTTTTACTTTTGCAAACGCAAATAAATAATATTAAACAGGTCGCAGACCTTATTTTATTTCGGGGTCTATAGCTCAGTTGGTTAGAGCACCTGACTCATAATCAGGTGGTCCCAGGTTCAAGTCCTGGTGGACCCACGGTTTTGTTTTCATAATGGAGGAAGCACTTGATTTTTAATAATTAAGTGCTTTTTTTATTACGATACAACAAGAACTTCCCTTCAATATAAAAAAATGATAAGTACCCACACATAAGTTTCGACACATTTACTTATCCATAGCAGACTATCTTACAAATACTTGCACGAACGTATAAGCAACATTAAACAGCTATTAGACCTTAGTTTCAAAAAATTATCTGTTTAAAAACCAAACTAACAATATTATTTATTAATTTTGTCCGAAATTAAGATTTGTAATCTTTTTAATAAAATCACCTAAATACATACTTCAAAAAAAGCAACCTATAAAAATTTCACAAACTTTCTGAATTATGCAAATTAGAGTGTTCGATTATTGAAAACCAAATACAAATCTCTAAAAATACAAAAACATAAAAATTAGAAATATTAAAACAGACAGGAGTCTGTACTTATGCAATACAATGGAAAATACAGCTGAAAAAAAACGCTCTCTTAACTTTATAGAAGCAATTATCGAAGACGATTTAGAAACAGGAAAACACAAACAAATTGTAACACGTTTTCCTCCCGAACCAAATGGATATTTACATATAGGACACGCAAAATCCATCTGTCTGAATTTTGGAATAGGTCAAACTTACAACGGAAAAACCAATTTAAGGTTCGATGATACGAATCCGACAAAAGAAGATGTCGAATATGTCGATTCTATTATTGAAGATGTTAAATGGCTCGGTTTCAAATGGGAAGGAAAACCGGTTTATTCTTCCGATTATTTTGAACAACTTTACGAATGGGCTGTAACTTTCATAAAAAAAGGCAAAGCATATATTGATGACCAAACTGCCGAAGAAATATCCGCAAACAGAGGAACACCTACAAGAGAGGGAACTTTCAGTCCATACAGAAATAGAAGCATTGAAGAAAATTTAGATTTATTTGCACGCATGAAAGCCGGCGAATTTGCCGACGGAGAAAAAGTTTTGCGGGCAAAAATCGGTATGGACTCACCGAATATGCACATGAGAGACCCTGTAATGTATCGTATAAAACACGCTTCGCATCACCGAACCGGAAACAAATGGTGTATCTATCCGATGTACGATTTCACTCATGGTCAATCAGATTATATAGAGCAAGTTACACACTCATTGTGTACTCTCGAATTTGAAAATCACAGACCGCTTTATGATTGGTATCTTGATAATATTTATGATGAAAAATTAACTCGACCTCGTCAGATTGAATTTGCCAGATTAAATTTGAGTTATACGGTTATGAGTAAGCGAAAACTTGCCGAACTTGTTGAAAACAAAACCGTTTCCGGCTGGGACGACCCTCGTATGCCTACAATTTCAGGATTGAGAAGAAGAGGTTATACCCCGTCTTCCATCATAAATTTTGCAGACAAAGTAGGAATTGCCAAACGAAACAACATAATTGATGTAGCACTTTTAGAACACAGCATCAGAGAGGATTTGAACAAAATTACAAACAGAGTAATGGCGATTCTCGACCCACTTAAAATTATAATTACAAATTATCCGGAAGAGAAAGAAGAAGAGCTTACTGCAATAAACAATCCGGAAGATGAAACAAAAGGAACACGTCTTGTACCTTTTTCAAGAGAAATTTACATAGAAAGAGCTGATTTCAGAGAGCAAGCAAATCGTAAATTTTTTAGATTAAAACCGGGAAGTGAAGTCCGTTTGCGATATGCTTATTTTATTAAATGTAACGATATTATCAAAAACGAAACCGGCGAAATTACCGAACTTCACTGTACTTACGACCCCTTGTCCAAAGGCGGAAAATCACCGGACGGCAGAAAGGTAAAAGGCACACTCCATTGGGTATCCATAAAACACGCCATTGATATTCAAGCTAATTTATACGACCGATTATTCACAGACGCATCACCGGACGGACATAAAGATAACAATTTTAAAGAATTTATTAACCCTGATTCGCTGACAATTTTAAATTCGGTAAAAGCCGAACCATATTTAAAACAAGCAAAGCCAAACGAAAAATATCAATTTGAAAGAAAAGGATATTTTTGTGTAGATAAAAAATCGACTCCGGAAAAACTTATTTTCAACAGAACCGTAGAATTGAGAAATAATTGGGCACAAAAAGATAAGAAATAAGGCATCATGTTTTTTTAATAATAAGTAGCCAAACAAAAGTTTTTACACATCAATTTTCATATAATTGCATGATTGTTAATTTTTTATAAATACGGCTTTACCCAATTAAATAGATCGAAGATATTATTCACAATTTCAAAACTTCACCAATCAGAGTATTTAATTTATGAAAACCGACACCTCAAATATTTTTCCTGTTTTTGAAAAAATAATTAATAGAAAGAATAAAGAAACTTTATTAAAACAAAAATCAAAAACAATATGGCTTACAGGATTATCCGGTTCAGGAAAATCAACTATCGGCATTGCACTGGAAAAAGCTCTTTTTGCAAAAGGTTTTCTTACTCAAATCCTTGACGGAGATAATATACGTTCCGGAATAAATAAAAATTTAAAATTTTCGGTAGAAGACAGATATGAAAATATCCGAAGAATTTCGGAAGTAACAAAACTGTTTCTCGATTGCGGAATAATAACAATAAATTGTTTTATTACGCCAACCGAAGACATCAGAAAAATTGCAAAAGAAATTATCGGAGAAGAAAATTTTATTGAAATATATATAAGTACTCCACTGCATATTTGCGAAAAAAGAGATACAAAAGGTTTGTACAAGAAAGCAAGAAACGGTGAAATTAAAAACTTCACAGGTATAGACTCTCCGTTTCAAAAACCAATTAATCCTCAAGTAACTATAGATACAAATGAAATGTCGGTAGAGAAAGCTATTGATTTTATTTTTGAAGAAATTAAAGAAGCTATAACTTTTTAAGTTTTAAACTTAATTATTTTGAAAATATAGCATGATTTTTGCATGATAATATGTTCTGTTTTTCATAAGATAAAATAAAAAAGTAAAAATAAAAAACTTGCAAATATTTTAATACATTGCCGGATTATTTTATTTATATTGCTATGTATCAATGAAATATTTCTTTAAAATAAGAAAATAAAGTGTGTGGATTTCATATAGCCGGTGTATAAATAATATAAATTAAAAAAAAAACCGGCATTAATTTTGAGAAATAAATAATACTTGTGTATATTTGTTGTGATATTTACCGGAATAAAACTTAGAAATGAGCGAAGAAAAAATTATAAAAATTGAAGAAACGGAAGATTCTCCTGAAATTTTACTCGATTCAAATGAATATTTACTCCGAATAAGCGGAGCTTCCTTTCCGGAAGATGCGTATGAAACATATCAACCGGTGGTAAATTGGCTTGCAAAAATAAAAAATATTGCTCCAAAATTAACTTGTGAATTTGATTTCTCAATATTGAGTTCGGCTTCCAATAAAATATTATTTGAACTTTTATTGAAATTAGAAGACCTGTATCAAGAGGGAAAAGATATTGCAATTTTTTGGTATCATGATGATTTTGATGAAGATATGGAAG
>JAOZMN010000112.1 GCA_029934265.1 Bacteroidales bacterium | reverse complement strand
ATTGAGTGTAAAAGAAACAAAATTGATACTCGAAGTTTCAAACTATTTTTTGAAAAAAAGATTAAATAAAAAAAATGATTTTCTGACTTATCTCGGAATAGTTCCTCTTCTGAAAAAAAGTTCGATAACAAATCTTATTGTTTTCCATGAATTTATTATATACACTTCAAAATCAGCATTATATACACTTACAGATGTTAAAAAATTATTGATACAAATACACGGATTGGAAAAAAATAAATATATCACTACAACACGTTTACACAAATGGACTACGGACAGCAAAGCATATAAATTTGTTTTTGACAAGAAAAAAAATGAATTAAATATAATTTTTGATAATATAACCGTAGGTTGTAAATTTAAAATTAATAAAGGTATTAAAAAATTAAGAAGAGATAAAAATGGAGACACACTTAGAAATAAATACGGAGTTCCTCTGTATGAAAAGATTAGAGGCTATGTAAATATTTCAATGATAAAGAATACTAAAGGAATTTACAATCCTTTGGAAAAGTATTGGATAGGAACAGGCGGGAAGGTTACATGGGAAAGAGTCGGCAAACCGGCTAATGCCGTATATGCGGAATTAGGAAAATATACTATCAATATGGCAAATAAAGAATTTACAGCGGATTCCGTAAAATTTACAAACTCGGAAGTATTGAGCGAAACTGTACCGGGAAAATACAGTGATAAAATATCCGATTATTTGTTAGATAAAGATGTATATCCGAAATTTAGTTCTTACGATAATCATATAAAATTAGAAAAAATTATAGATAATGTAGATTTTGCCGGAGGAATAGCAATGAACGGAAAAACAATAATCGGTTTCGGAACAGATACCGACCCGGCTGAAGTTAAATTATATAGAAAAGGAGACGTTTTTTTACTTGCCAAGTCGATGGAATTTGTATTGAGAAAAAAAGAAATATTTTCCGAAAATGCAACAATTATAATTAATCAAACGCCGGAAAGTACTATCTTGCATCAAAGTGTAGAAGCCGTAATTCGTTCAAATACGTTTACGCTCAAACGTTCAAAAGCGAGTAACGGGAAAACTAATTTTATAGATTCCTATCATAAACTTGCAATAAGTTCATTCGGACTGGAATGGAAAAATGATACTGCTTTATATTTTATCGGTGGCGGGGCTAATTTTGAATCGGCATCGTTTTTTTCCGGCAAAGAATATGAAAAAATTCAAATGCACGATGATAATAATCCGCTTTTTGAAATATTGAGATTTGTAAAATACAGAGCCGCAAAAATAAAATATGAAAATGCCATTGCCGATAACGATTATGACGCATTGAAAGCAATGAAGATGAAAGATTTTTATAATGATTATAAAAAGAAAGATGCAGATTTTCGCCGGCTTGCTAAAACTCTGAGTCATCAGGAAGTTACCGAACTCGGTATTACAGGTTTTTATGCCTATGAACTTTCCCGTTTTCTTAAGAAAAAGCCTGCACCTGTGCGGTTTCGACTTATAGATTTGTCCGAAGCCGGATTTGTCTCTTACGACCCGACAACGAAATGGACAACAGTTAATCCGAAGTTATATCATTACACCGATGCACGTTCCGGAGTGAAAGATTATGACGACCTCACGTTCGGAGCAACGGCAAGAGACGGTAATGTCGCCGCAATAAGTTTGAATACAATGGATATGAATATTCCCTATCCGCACCGTATTACGATTAGTAAAACTCGACGAACAGCTTTTGACCCTTCGGCAGATTTGATAGTCAAGAAAAACAGAGATATGGAATTTTCCGGAACAATTCGAACCGGTTTAGTTAAAATAAAAGGGACAAACTTTAAATTTAATTATGACAATTATAAAGTCAGTTTTATTAATGCAGATTCCGCTTTTTTACGTGTTCTTTATAAAGAAAATGATACGTCTAAAATTTACAAAACAAAAAATGTTAATTCCACACTTGAAAATTTAACGGGAGAATTAGAAATAGAAAAAAAAGGAAATTTATCGGGAAAAGATGCGTCGGTTACAAATTATCCTATTCTTACAACTTCAAAAAAATCATCGGTACATTACGATAAAAAGAATAAACAAGGAGATGCTTATAAGCATGATGAGTTCTTTTTCGATGCTGAAGTTTTTACCATAGACAGTTTGGCAAATTTGCGGGAGGGGTCTCTTGCGTTTTCGGGAAAAATGAATGCCGGCGGTATAGTACCTGATTTTAATGATAAATTAACTGTACAGTCGGACGGTTCGTTGGGCTTTGTGCATGAAACTACTGGAAATGTTATAGATATTTTTGGCGGTAAGGGTAAGCTCAGAAGTAAATCCGGAGACGGAAAAAGCAATGTGAATTTAAGTAATAACGGCTTTGGAGCAAGCGGTGAAATAACTTGGCTTACGACTATCACAAGAGCAACTGATTTTATATTTTTACCGGCTACTGTCAGTTCCGACACGGCTTCGATAATTATTAATAAAAGTAAAACCGGAAATAAAGCATATCCACAGGTGGCAGGAGAAAAAATTAAAATGACTTGGAATGCCGAAGCAGATTCGATGCTGTACACTACGACCGACAAACCTGTAAAAATGTACGATAAAAAAGTAACACTTAAAGGTAATTTTGTATATACTCCCAAAGATTTGACAGGAAACGGAACCGTAAAACTTTACGAAGGAACTTTAATTTCCACAGATTATCGTTTCCGTGAAAATGATTTTAAATCGTACTCCACAGATGCTTTTATCAAACAAGATTCCGCAAAAGCGGCTCAAAGTAATATGATGAATACTTATGTCAATTTAAAAGCCGGTAAAGCAGTTTTTCAACGTCGAAATGATGAGTCAGTCATTAAACTTGTAAGTGAATACACAATAGAAGCTGACCATTATGTTTGGGACATCGGCAAAAAGAAATTTCATATAGATACAGACATAACGGAACTTTGCGACCCTGCGAAAATGACGGAAAAAAACGTTCCTTTGGATAAAAATTATCTTACGGATGTTTGTGCTTTTACGGATAAATTATTTTTGGAAGAAGAAAATCGTTCTTTGTACAAATCGACCCAAAAAGACAGAGAGGGTTTGAAATTTTACGGAAAAAAATCTGATTTTGACTCTAAAACAGGAGACCTAACCGTACATGAAGTTCTTAAAATAAATGTTGCAGATATTGTCGTAACGCCGGCAACCGATGTCATTATAAGAAAAAACGGACTCATGGACAGCTTGGTAAAAACCGTAATACGAGACACCTCCGGAGTGCATACTATTACAAATGTTAATATAACCATAGACGGAAGAAACGAATATAGAGCATCGTCCGGTATATATCAATATATTGATGAAAATGAAACTGCACAAAATATTTATTTTAAGGAAATATATTTTTCAAAACAGGATAAAAACAGACGTTCGGTGGGTGAGGGGATTATCGAAAAAGATTCTACCTTTACTTTAAGTCCGGCTTTTGAATATCATGGAAATGTACAATTTAACGCCAATGAACCAAGTCTGCGTTTTTACGGTTTTGCTCGATTGAAACATACTTGTGCTTCGGAACCTTTTTGGTTTAATTTCGATGCTCGAATAGCTCCGGATTCAATTTATATACCGATGAAACCTTTAATGAATTCCGATACATCGTATAAAAAAGCCAAAATAATGGCGGCAGTAATTACTTCTATGGATTCCGTACACGTTTACACTTCATTTTTATCCAATATGCCTGATGGTAAAAAAGGAATACCGCTTTTAAACGTTCGTGATTCAGGGAATTATGTATTTTACGATAAGAAACTTACAAAATACAGAATCTCAAATCTTGCGAAAATTAAAGATAGAAGTCTGACCGGAAATTATCTTGATTTGGAAACTCAAAATTGTAAAGTTTACGGCGAAGGAAAAATAAATTTTTCTAATGAAACAAAAGTAAACAAACAAGGAAAATATGTAATAACAAAATATATTTACGGACAATTTGAAATAGAAAGTGTAGGTGTTATTTATAATGATATAGAAGCATCGAAAGTTGATTTGGAAACCATGACAAGTTTTAATTTCTTTTTCGATAAAAAAGCACTGTCTTTAATTAATCAAACTATTGAAGAAGCGGCTAAAACACAATCGTTTAAAGCCGTTGATATTACAAAAAGCGATTATGTCGAAAATATGCAGGAATATATGGGTGTCGAAAAAACTACAGCTATGATGACAGAATACGCCGAAAATTCGGGAGTTCTAAAAAAACTTCCCAAAGAATTGCAAAAAACTCTTGTTTTTACCGATTTGAAACTTCGTTGGGATACAGAATCAAAGTCTTTCAAATCGCAGGGAGATATAGGGATAGGAAGTATAAACGGTGTGCCGATAAATAAATATGTAAAAGGAAAAGTTCAAATTCATAAAACAAGGCACGGAGCGGCAAAAGGCAAAGTTGATATTTATCTGGAAATAACTCCGGATAAATGGTTCTATTTTACGTATATGAACGGAGTTCTAAGGGGTAGCTCTTCGATAGAAGAATTTAAACTTATAGTAACAAAACTTAAAGACCGAGACCGAAAACCGACTTTCCCAAAAGGTGAAAGACATTATTCCGGCAAACCTTATATCTATTTTTGGACAAGTGATACTACTAAGGATAATTTCTTGAAAGGATTTAAAACCGGAGTTACTTTTATCGACGATGATGAAAATCTCGACAAATTTGAAGATGAATTTGATGACGATACGGAAGATGACGAAATTTTAGATGAAGACAATCCGGACGAAGACCCTGATGATGAATAAAATGAGATTTTTAAATTAACAAGGGTTTTACTTTGAGTGAAACCCTTGTTTTTCGATATTTAGAAACTTATTTTATATTTGTATATATTTGCTTTTATTATTTTGCCACCACGATTTATTAATATCGTCTGCAAGTTCAATAATTTGTTCTTCTGTTGCTTGACTTTTGTTTGAAATTTCCATAAAACGTAAATAATCAAGAAATTTTTGAAGATAATCAACATTAATGTTTATCGCATTTGAAAAGCGAATAACTAATTCATTTTATGTTCTTTGTATTTGCATAATCTTTGTATTTTTATTAAGACCGAAGGTTTTACATTCTGAACCCTATAACCAGTATATCATCTACTTGTTCGTAATGTTCTCCGTCGCTGTCTTTGTTTGCTTTCCAGTCTTCAATGGTTTTATTGTAAAATTCTTTTTGGTCGGACATATGCGATTTATGATTTTCGAGTAACATTCTTTTAAATCGTTTACTCATAAATTTACGACCTTTTTCGCCTCCGAACTGGTCGATATACCCATCGGAAAATATATAAAAAGTATCACCTTTTTCAAGCTGAATATCATTATTTGTAAACGATTCTTTTTCTTTATAAAAAATACCTACAGGCATTTTATCTGCTTTGTAAGTTATAAGTTCTTCATTACGAATTACATAAAGCGGATTGTTTGCACCCGAATATTGAAGTGTGTTTTTCTTGGTATCTATTACGCAGAGTGCCATATCCATTCCGTCTTTTGCCTCTCCGAATTTACCTGTTTGTTTCAAGGAATTTTTAACCGAAGCACGTAAATTATTGAGTATCAGATTTGCCTCTATTTCTTTAAATTCAATTTTATTTACGATTTCATTCAGAAATGAAATACCGAGCAAGCTCATAAAAGCACCGGGAACGCCGTGTCCTGTACAATCTGCCGCTGCAATTATCACTTTGTCGCCTTTTTGAGTAGCCCAATAATAATCACCGCTGACAATATCTCTCGGTTTGAAAAGAATAAAATACTCGGCAAGTATATTATCGAAAAATTCTTGTGGCGGCATCACTGCTTGCTGTATTCTTTGTGCATATACGATACTGTCAGTGATATGTTTATTTTGATGTGCAATTTTGTCTCGCTGTTCGATTACAAAATCCCTTTGCTTTTCAATTTCGTCTCTTTGAGCTTCTATTTCTTCATTTTGTTGATTAAGCATTGCATTTTTCGACAAAATTTCAATGTTCATATCGGCAAGTTTTTTATTTACTTTTTGCTTGTCTTTATAGCTTTTAAATATAAAGCCGGCAAAAATTGTCATTAAAATCAAACCTATAATTACAGAGTAAATAATTATTTTTTGTCTTCTGTTGTTTGCTTCCTGAATTTCATCTTTCTTTTGTTGTTCTATTTCCTGCAATTTTTGAGTTTTATCGAACTCGTACTGCATGGAAAGTTGAGTCATTTTTTTCGTATTTTCTTCGTTCTGAAGAGTATCTTTAAGAGAATAAAATTTTATCAAATAATTATTTGCCTTTTCAAATTTTTTCATTTTCGAATAAACTTTGGCAAGTTCTCCGGAAGCATTTTTTTTGATTGCCGTTGCCCCTATTTGTTCCGAAATTTGATAGGCTTTCAATAATTCTTTTTCTGCTGTTTTGAATTTTTCTTTATGAATATGATAACTGCCGATATTGACATAAGAATTTGCAATATTGAAAGAACTGTTAAGTTGCTCAAAAATTTTCAACCCGTTTTGATAATGTTCAAAAGCTTTTTCCGGTTCATCGGTGTTTAAATAAATATTTCCGAGTGCATTATCGGACATGGCAATCAATCCGAGATTATTAATTTCTTTACTTTTTATATTACATTTTTCAAAATATTCTTTTGCCAATTTGCTGTTTGTGCTGTCCTGAGTAGATGTTTGCAAATCGGAATATATGGAACCGATATACAGATACGAAGCCGCCATACCGAGTTTATCGTCTAATTCAGTCTGAATTTTAAGCGATTTTTTATAATATTCCAAAGCCGACTTTATTTCATCATCGCCGGACTGACTGTAAACCAAACCGATAGCTCCGTAAACTGCCGATATTCCTTTGCGGTCTCCGATTTCTTCCCTTAAAGCAAGACTTTTAAAAAAATATTCGAGTGCCGGTTTAAAATTTCCTTGCTGATGATAAATATTTCCAATATTCCTGTAAGCAATTGCTATTCCTTTTTTATCCTTGATTTTCTCAAAAAAAGATAAACTTTTTTCGTAAGATTTAAGTGCATTTCCATAGTCGCTCTGATAATAATATACTGCTCCGAGATTTTTGCTTGCATAAGCAGTTCCTTTATAGAAAGATATTTTTTCTGATAATTTTAAACTTTTTAAGCCTATTTCTGTTGCTTTTTTATAATCGGAGCGTTTTATTTTCCATACAATATCGTTCCAAGCATTAATTTTACTTGTATCAACGGTAATTTTTTCGACGACTTCCACCAAACTGTCAATTTTATTACTTTGAGCTTTCAGTCCGACATTAAAAACAAGCAATAATATGATAATATATGATATTTTTTTCTGCATTTTTTCAGATTGTAAGGTCTTCGACCTAATTTTATGGGGAAAACTTATGCACGGGTACTTATAACAGATTTTCCCGCACCTGTTGGGTTTGAATTTTTAAATTCTGTAATTTAGTTCTTTACAACAAATACCTTACCGAATAAGTCGGTTTACGGAATAATGTTTAAAGTTACCGGTCGGCGATTTCAAATTTTGAAATATCAAATCCGTTAAGAAAATCTTTTACCGACATTTGTTTTTTTCCTTGTGCTTGCAGAGAATTTATTTTTATAAAACCTTCTTTACAAGAAATTTTTATTTCCGATTTGTTATCAGAAATAATTCTACCGGATTTCAAATTATGTTCTTCTTTAATTATTTCGACTTCATAAATTTTAAAGTTCATTTTTTTGCCGGAAGTTTTATCCGTAAAAACGGTAATTGCAACCGGATATGGCGATAGTCCTCTGACAAAGTTATAAATTTTTTCCGGTTTATTGTCCCAGTTTATCAAACAGTCGTCTTTGAATATTTTAGGTGCCGAATTTACGTTTTTTTCTTGACTTATAAGTGTTTCTTGTGAAATAGTTTTTACGGAATTTTCCAAAATTGCATTAACGGTTTTTTTTATAAGTTCTGCACCTTCGGTCATTAGTTTGTCATGAAGTGTGCCGGCTGTATCTTGGGGAAGTATTTCAACTTCTTTTGAAAAGATTATTTTTCCTGTATCTATTTTTTCATCTATGAAAAAAGTTGTAACTCCGGTTTTTGTTTCTCCGTTTATAATTGCATGATTTATCGGAGCCGCACCTCTGTAATCGGGAAGCAACGAGGCGTGTAAATTAAATGTTCCTATTTCCGGCATTTGCCATACAACTTTCGGGAGCATACGAAAAGCCACAACTATAAACAAATCTGCATTTATTTCTTTTAATTCCTTTAAAAATTCTTCCGATTTTAAATTTGTCGGTTGCAATACCGGTATTCCTGCTTTTTCGGCAATTTCTTTTACCGGCGATTTACGAATTTTCCTGCCTCTGCCGGCTTTTTTATCAGCTACCGTAACAACGGCTTGCACATTATATTTGTTCTCGATAAGTTTTTCAAGAGAATACCCGGCAAAATCCGGAGTTCCCATAAAAACTATTTTAATATCTTTATTTTTCAAATTCATATTTTTATTTTGTATCAAAATTGAACATGTATTCAAAAAAAGATTTCTGATACTTTTCCGAACAGGTAAAAAATTAGAAATATTAAAAAATTTTAAAAAT
>JAOZMN010000493.1 GCA_029934265.1 Bacteroidales bacterium | reverse complement strand
CAGGACTAAATTATTTGTGATTGCAATTCCTGCAATTAATACGTCATTATGAGAAATTACTTTTCCTGTTTTGCGTAAAGTTGCATAAATATTTGCTGATTTTTCTGCTGATAAAACTGTTAATGGCATAATTTTATTATACTTTGTAAATTCAAGAAATTTGCTTAACTGCTTTTTTGCATCTTTGTACAACAAACCGTTAAGTATCTCATAGTATGTAACAACACTTATATTGAGTTGTTCGTACTCTGCAAGATAATTGCTGATTTTGTCCGTAACTTTATCATTTCCTCTAAAAAAAAAAGAAAGCGTATCTGTATCTAAAATAGTTTGTTTCATAACTTCACCTCCCTGCTGAACATTTCTGTTTTAGTTCGGTTTATTTCCGACATTATTTCAACGTATTCATTATCTGCCATAGAAGACCAAGAGCCTGCAAATTGTAAAATATTATCTCTGTTGTCTTTCAATTTCGTGGCTTTTGTATTGTATGAATGTATCAAACTGTATATGTCCGGCAGGGAAACGATAGGTATTTGATTTATTTCGTTAATTATTGTCTGATATGTAATTGTCATATTTTAATGTATTTAGATTATTTTACAAAATTAGTTAAAATTGCTCGTTTCGGATAACTTAGTCAAAGTTTTTGGACTTTGACTAAGTTTAATAGATTGTTTCCATTTTGTATATTCATCTTCATGCAATTCGTATTTGGCTATTACAATTTTATTCTCTGTTTCGTGTGCAATTTTGTGTTCTGCTATTTGTAGTATGCCGGGCAAACTGCTGTGAGGAAAACCAAGATGTGTAACTTCCGACTTTACATTTTTATAGTATTTCTTGATTACTTTATACTCCTTTATATGTAGCATAAACAAAAAAGCTGATTTTTCGTAAGCACACCAAAACAAGCCTTCTTTATGTAGTGTAATTGAATTATCATTCTTGTTTTCAAGTATTATTACATCTTTTATTTTCATTGTAGTAAATTTTCAAAAAGTCGGATTTTCAAAAAATAAAATTCGTTGGGGTTGCACCCCAATCCCCGCCATAGAATAGTAGAATAGTAGAATAGTCGGATTAATCCCGGAGGCAACGCACTGAGTGCCCGAGTGTACGGTTGTAGTTGTAGCGGAGCACTCCGCCGTAGTTGTAGTAGAGCTTGCGATACCACGCGTGCTCACTATCGTCCGGCGTACTTGTCCAAAAGTAGGCGTCGTGTCCAAGGTCGTCGACCGAGCCGTCGCCGTCGTAGCGGTAGCCGGCAGGCAAAGCGGAAAAACCACTGCTATTTGTAGCACCCGTATTCGGACTTTTAAAACCAATTGTTGATTTTAGTTTTCCTCCTGCAACACTTTCTCCGCCGAGATAATCAGTTAGTTTAGTCCACTCAGCATCACTTGGCAAGTGCCAACCACTTGGGCAAACGTTTTTGGCGGTTTCCCAGTTATATAATCTGCCGTATTTTGCTACATTACTTTGGTTATTATCATAAGCCCAACTGCCACTGCTTGCTTTATAAGCAAGGTTTTCAGCCATCCATGTTTGTGTACCTATTTTTATGGTTTTGTAAGTTTTACTATCCCGGCTGTCTTTTAGTGTGCTATAAGTTCTACTGCTGTTAAATTGAGAACCTGCGGTAAAGTTTAAATGAGAATTATCAACATAAGTACTGCTTGAAGACGAACTACTGCTCGAACTACTACTTGAGGAGGAAGAACTGCTACCTGTACAATGTATTTTTACATAATAATTAACACATACATCTAAGGCATTTAATAAGCTATAAGCATTGCCTATCGTTTTATTTCCACCATTGCTGGTACGAATAACTTCATTATCATTTGGGTAATAAAAATATGTACCGCCATAATAATCAACAAAGTCTATTTTGAAATTCCCATAATATTCACTATATGATATCATAGTTCCAAAACCATATTTGCCTTTTATTGCTCCTTTATTTACAGAAAAAAATCTATTCCCTTCATCATTATCGTCAATATCGTCATGATATGTTTCGTATTTCCAAGTGCAATTTTGAGAAAATGCAATAATTGTAAAACCTAAAATTAATGTTGTTAAAAAAATCCTTTTCATTTTAAATATATTTTATTTGATAAAAAATTACTCGTATCAAGTTTTGATAAACGAGGGTAATTAACGTTGTGCCTAACGGATTATTTAATTGTTTTTTTTTATTTTTTTAGTTGGTGCTAACGGAAATAGGCTGGTGGCGGTGGTTTTTTTTTTTTTT
>JAOZMN010000492.1 GCA_029934265.1 Bacteroidales bacterium | reverse complement strand
TACTTATCGACCATAATATTTCCGGTGAAATGTCGCTTTTAATAGGTATGTTGCAAAGCAAAGAGGCAACGCAAGACGACTATAAGCAAGTAATGAAACGACTTTCGGTAATTAATATGCTTAATACGAAATATTTTATTGTCAGTCCGGAAATGCCTTTAATGAACGATAATCGTTTGGGAAATGCCTGGTTTGTAAACGAAATTAAAGAAGTCGAAAATGCCGACAAAGAAATTGAAGTAATGAAAAATTTTGACCCGGAGAAAACTGCTGTTGTCGATAAACGTTTCAAAGAACAATTTTTTACTTTCACAAAAGACCCTGCATCTGTAATAAAGTTAGAAAAATACACTCCCAATTATTTAAAATACAGTACAAAAACAGGCACTCCTCAACTTGCCGTATTTTCTGAAATTTATTACGCAAAAGGCTGGCAAGCATATATAGACGGCAAAGCAAAAAAACATTTCAGAGCAAATTACATTCTGCGTGCCATGAAAATTCCCGCAGGCGAACATACGGTAGAATTTAAGTTTGAACCGAAAATTTGGAAAGTTGGAAATATTATTTCTCTAATCGGTTCAATTATTTTTATTTTGGCAATTTTCGGAGGCGGATATCTCATTTATAAACAACGAAAAACAGAAGAAAAATAAGTTTTTTAATTCCAAACATAACATCGACATCATGAAAATAAAAAACTACAATTTCACAAACAAGAAAGTAATTGTAAGAGTTGATTTTAACGTTCCTCTTAACGATAAATTTGAAGTAACAGACGATACTCGTATTCGTGCGGCAATACCGACAATCCTAAAAATAATAGAAACCGGAGCAGTGATTTTAATGTCGCATTTCGGTCGTCCGAAAGGGAGGGAAGAAAAATTTTCGCTGAAACATATTTTACCGACCTTGTCGGAATTAACCGGAAAAAAAATATTTTTTGCGGACGATTGCATTGGAGAGGAAGCTGTAAACAAAGCAAAAAATCTTAAAAACGGTGAAATTCTTATTCTTGAAAATTTACGGTTTTATAAGGAAGAAAAAAACGGAGACGAAATTTTTGCCGGAAAACTCGCTTCTTTGGGTGATGTCTTTGTAAATGATGCTTTCGGAGCAGTGCATCGTGCTCATGCCTCAACTTCAATAATTGCAAAATTCTTTCCGGAGGATAAGATGTTCGGTTTTGTTATCGAAAACGAACTTAAAAATATTGACAAATTATTAAATAATTCACAAAAACCGTTTACGGCAATCATGGGAGGAGCAAAAGTTTCTTCAAAAATAACAATTATCGAAAACCTTATGAATAAGGTTGATAATATGATTATCGGTGGTGGTATGACCTACACTTTTGTTAAAGCCGAAGGCGGAAAAATAGGAAATTCACTTGTCGAAAACGAAAAATTAGATTTAATCCCCGAAATCATAAAAAAAGCAGAAAAAGCGGGCGTTAAGCTGTATATCCCTACCGACAGCGTAAATGCAGACAATTTTTCAAACGATGCAAAAACCGAAATTACAAAAATTGACAACGTAAGCGAAGGCATGATGGGACTTGACATCGGAGAAGAAACCATAAAGACTTTTTGCGAAGTTATAAAAAATTCATCGACAATACTTTGGAACGGTCCTGTCGGCGTTTTTGAAATGTCTAATTTTGAAAACGGAACAAAAAAAATAGCCCAAGCAATAGCCCAAGCCACAAAAAACGGTGCTTTTTCTCTTATCGGAGGTGGCGACTCAGTTGCGGCAATAAATAAATACAAACTTGCCGATAAAGTTAGTTATATTTCTACCGGCGGAGGTGCTTTACTCGAATATATAGAAGGAAAAAAATTACCGGGAATTGAAGCAATACTTAAACAATAATTTTTTGGCATGTTTCATAAGTGCAAATTTCTGCGTTATTTTGAAAGTTTTAAAATCCTCATTTACAGCCGGTAAACTCCGGTTTTAAAATTTCAAAATGCCTTAAACTTTACACTTCTGAAACATGCCAATTTTTTTTACACTTTCGGCAAAATTTTTTAACAGTAAAATAGTCCGGACTTTACAATAAACAGTGGAAGTTTAAAATACTGACAACAAGAAGTTAAAGGCAAACTAAAAACAAAATGATAAAGGAACAATTAGACAAACCATTTCCGGCTGTTGAAAAAAAGAAACATAAAATCATTATTTCTTTTTTATTTTCGTTATTTGTATTTGGGTTCTACTGGAATTTGTGTGAATACAGGTCCAGTTTACCATTAAAAAATAATA
>JAOZMN010000491.1 GCA_029934265.1 Bacteroidales bacterium | reverse complement strand
TATTATTAATTTATATATTCTATTGCCCACGACTAAAGTCATGGGTTGATAATCAAAATATTAACCCATGACTTTAGTCGTGGGAGAATAAACTAAAACGAAGACTTTTAACGGTTTTAACCGTTTTGCTTATTTTGGTCACTATTAATTTACTCTACCAAAAATTTTTGTAAGAGTGCTTAATCTAAATTATTTTTACAAAAATCGTATTTTTTTTGTAAAATCTATAATTGTTATTAAACTTTGTAAAAAATAATAGATAAAATTACTGGTACAAGGGCGTATGCAATACGCCCCTACTAAAAATTGATAACTGAAAAACATGAGCGTTTATTTACAAGTTGATAATATTTCAAAATCTTACGGAGACAAATTGCTGTTTTCTGATGTTTCCTTTTCGATAAACAGAGGACAAAAAACAGGATTAATAGCCGGAAATGGAGCTGGTAAAACTACAATGCTCAATATCATTGCAGGGCTTGACAATCCTGAAAACGGAAAAATTATCGTAAACAAAGATATAAATATTTCTTATTTACGGCAAAATCCTGACCTAAATTCCGAAAATACCGTTATCGAGCAAGTATTTTCATCTTCCGACAAGTTGGTAAGTGCCGTTAAAAACTATGAAAAAGCTCTCGAAGAAGAAAATCTTAAAGACATTCAGAAAACGAGTGAGCAAATGGATTTATTGCAGGCTTGGGACTACGAAAGAAAAATAAAACAAGTTCTGTCGATACTGAAAATTTACGACCTTAATCAATCTGTTTCAGAACTTTCAGGCGGACAAAAAAGACGACTTTCACTTGCGAATGCTTTAATTAATAATCCGGATTTTCTGATAATGGACGAACCGACAAATCACCTTGATTTTGAGATGATTGAATGGTTGGAGGAATATCTCGACAAAGAAAAAATAACTTTACTGTTGGTAACTCACGACAGATATTTTTTGGATAAGGTTTGTGATTATATTATTGAAATTTCAGATGAAACCTCATACATTTACAGAGGAAATTATGCGTATTATCTCGAAAAAAGCAGTGAAAGAAGAACAAAAAATATTGCAGATGTTGAAAAAGCAAAAAACTTACTACGCCGTGAAAGCGAATGGATGAACAGAATGCCGCAAGCAAGAGCGACAAAGGCAAAATACAGGATAGCCGGCTTTTACAAACTTAAAGATAAAGCTTCAAAAAATCTTTCCGAAAAAAAATTAAATCTCGAAATAGAGACTCAACGTCTCGGAAAAAAAATATTGGAACTTTTTAATATCAATAAAAGTTTTGACGATAAAATACTTGTTAAAGATTTTTCTTATAAATTTTCAAGAAACGAAAAAATAGGAATTGTAGGCGTAAACGGTGTCGGAAAAAGTACTTTTCTTAATGTAATTACGGAAAATATCCCTCCGGATTCCGGTACTATAGAGAAGGGAGAAACGGTAGTTTACGGATATTATAAACAAGAAACTCCGATTTTTGAACAAGGCAAAAAAGTTATTGAAATTATCACGGATATTGCGGAATATATAAGTCTCGGGACAGGAAAAAATTTGAGTGCATCTCAATTTTTGGAATATTTTATGTTTCCGGTGAAAATGCAATATAATTTTGTGGAAAAACTCAGCGGAGGCGAAAAAAGACGGCTGTATTTGATGACTGTTCTTATGAAAAATCCGAATTTTTTGATAATGGACGAGCCGACTAACGATTTGGATATTATGACTTTAAATGTCCTTGAAGATTACTTGCTTAATTATTCCGGTTGTCTGATAATTGTTTCGCACGACAGATATTTTACCGATAAAGTTGCCGGCAACCTTTTTGTTTTTGAAGGAAACGGAATCATACGAAATTTTCCCGGAAATTACTCTTCCTACAAGGAATACAAAAAGGAAACTGAAGCAACGCAAGAAAAAGAAATCAAGAAAAAAAACGAACCGAAAAAGAAATCGGTAAATACTTCTTCCAAAAAGAAAATGTCTTACAAGGAAAAAACTGAATTTGAAGGTTTGGAAAGCGAAATTGAAAATTTAAGCTCTGTGAGAGAAACTATTGAAACAGAGCTTAACAGCGGTAAACTTACTACAAAAGACTTTACCGAAAAATCCAAACGTTTATCTGAACTTATCGAACAAATTGACGAAAAAGAATTTCGTTGGTTAGAATTAAGCGAACTTGTATGAATGTTTAAAATTGTACAAAATCATATATCTACAATCAAAAATATTCAATCACTTATGAGTTCAGTCTAAAAAGTATATTTTTT
>JAOZMN010000490.1 GCA_029934265.1 Bacteroidales bacterium | reverse complement strand
CCGTATTTATAAAAATTTAATAATCAAGTTATTATATAAAAGTTGATGCGGAAAACTTTTATATTAGTACTTAATAATGAACAAATAACAATTATGAGAAAAATTTTAGTATCTTTTATTGCGATTTTAACATTGAATATCGGTATGATTTTTTCACAAGAGAATGAAGAAAAAAGCGAAAACGAAAAAGCTCAAATAAGCGTTGGAGCTGATTTTGTCAGTCGCTATGTGTGGAGAGGACAACAGTTTGGAAATGCAAGCGTGCAACCGAGTATGAATTTTTCAAAATCAGGTTTCGGTGCAGGCTTTTTCGGCTCTGCCTCCCTTATGGGAAATTCATACGACGCATTGGCACAAGAAGCCGATATTAATATTAATTATACGTTTAAAGAAATAATTACAATAAATGCCGGTGATTATTTTTTTCCGATTGATTTCAGCAGAAATAAATATTTTGAGTATGGTAAAGATTCCACCGGACATATTTTTGAACTTGGATTATCATTTAACGGAACAGAAAAAATACCGTTTAGTTTCTTAATTGCCACGAGTTTATACGGTGCAGACACCAGAAAGGCAAACGGTGATTTAAACTATTCTACTTATTCGGAATTAAAATACAATAAAAATTTTAACAATACCGAAATTTCTGCATTTGCAGGAGCTTCGCTTACAACACCCGGCGACAATCTTACAAGTTTTTACGGAAATACTGACCCGGCAATAGTAAATCTCGGTATTACATTATCGCAGAAAATTAAAATTACAGATAAATATTCGCTTCCGGTTTTCGGCTCGTTTATCACAAATCCGGAAGCTGAAAGTGTATGGTTAATTTTCGGAATAAGTATCTCAAATTGATTAACTGTTTTTGATTCTTGCGTTTACAATTTTAAAAAATAAATTTTTACTTCAATTTACTAATTACAAAAAATAAATTTTACAAATTAAATTAAAATGAAAAAACTTTTTTTTACAGTATTGTTTTTATCGGCAACAACATTAATTTTTGCCCAAGGTCCTATCGCCAAAGGAGGCAAACAATTAAATTTAGGTCTCGGATTATCAAGTTGGGGCTTGCCGATATATGCCGGTATGGATTTCGGAATTCATAAAGATATTACGCTTGGCGGCGAAATTAGTTTTCGTTCTTACAATAACAACGGCTTGGCGTGTATTTCGGGTAACGGGAATTATCATTTTAACAGTTTACTGTATATCCCTACCAATTGGGATTTTTATGCAGGTTTGAATCTCGGAATGTATGTCGGTAATACAAATTTGTCCGGTTTTGACCTTGGAGCACAAATAGGAGGGAGGTATTATTTTAATTCCAAATTCGGAATAAATCTTGAATTTAAAGGAGGAACAACACTTACAGACGGAAAATTCGGTATCAGCATACGATTGTAAATGCCCTGCCGGGTATCAAAATTCTTGAAATATTAATTATAAATTTCCATATAATGAAGAAAATACTTTACATATTATTGTTTTTTTTGCTTGTCGCTTGCGGAAACAATAACATAAAAAAAGCAAAAACGGAAACAAATATAAAAACTTCCGATTTATACGTTATTGAAGAAATGCGAGATGCTTACAAAGCTGAAACACGTAATAAAAACGGAAAACCCGGCGAAAATTATTTCCAGAACAGAAGTGATTTTGTAATAAACGTAAAATTAGACCCCGAAACAGGAACAATTTACGGTTCGGAAAAAATAACTTATAAAAATAACAGTCCGGATAGTTTAAATAAAATCGTAATAAAACTTGAAGCCGATATTTTCAAAAAAGGAAATATCAGAGATTACGCAGTAAATCCGAACGATTTGCACGATGGAATGCAGTTGAAAAAAATAATCGTAAACGGAGAAGAAATAACCGGAAATCCGGAAAGAGTAAAAAACGGAAATTCTTTAATGAGCATAATAATGCCCGGAAAAATTGCTCCCGGATATGAAACTGTTATTGAAATTGATTGGAGTTTTACTCTCAATAAACAAAGTTTCAGAATGGGAAACTACGAAGGTAATAATTCATTTGTAGCATATTGGTATCCCAAACCGGCAGTTTACGATGATGTAATAGGTTGGGCTGAAATAAGTTATACAGGTATTACCGAATTTTATAACGATTTCTCGAATTACGAAGTAAATGTTACCGTTCCGAAAGATTATAATATATGGAGTACAGGAGTTTTTCAATACAAGGTAGAAATTTATACTTCTGATATATTAGTACGAATTAATAAATCATTGTAATCCGATTCCGTA
>JAOZMN010000111.1 GCA_029934265.1 Bacteroidales bacterium | reverse complement strand
AGTACTCCGGACGACGGAGAAGGACGTATAAACGCTTTTTCGGAGGCTCCGAGTTTTTCCATTCTGGTTTTATCGCCAAGAATACTGCCGCCTGTTTTACTGCTCGAAGGGTCAATTGCCAAAACTGCAACTTTTCTTCCTTGCTCAATTAATTCTAATCCGAATGTTTCTATAAATGTGCTTTTCCCAACTCCCGGAACGCCTGTAATACCTATCCTTACAGATTTTCCCGAAAATGGCAAACACAGATTAATAAGTTCACCGGCAATTTGTTTATCTGCATTTAAAGTGCTTTCGGTAAGCGTTACAGCTTGTGATAATATTACAATATTTCCTTCTTTTATTCCTTTGAAATAATAATCTGCGGTTTCCCTCTTTTTCTTTGCCTTTCGGAATATGTCGGAGATATTTTTATTTATACTTTCCGGTTGTTTTATTCCGGAAAGTACATCTAATGTTTTTGTTATTTCTTGCATTTTCAATATTTTTACGGACACCTGTCTGTTTACAAGTCATCTTCTTCCATAATATTTTCTTCTATGTATTGAGTTTTTGCTTCAATAATATTTAAATATAAATCTTCTATAATTAGCGGATCTCCTTTTTCTTCAAATTTTTTAATTGCATTAAAAAAATCTTCTGCAATTTCAATTTCTCCTATTTCTATATTGTATTTAACAAGAAAACCATATAAAGCAAATAATTCCGTAATATGAAAAACGCTTCTTTCCGGATATAATTTTTGTAAATTAAATTGATTATTAAAAACTTCCGGCACCTCATCTGTTTTATTTTCTAAGATAAGTGTTTGAGCATAAATTATTTTTAAAAATAAATAATCCGAAAACTTGTTATAAGCATTTTCAATATCAAAATAATATTTTTTAAATTTCTTTGTATCTGACAATTTGATAAAATATAATGTTAAAAATACAGGATTGTCCGGATATTTTTTTAACAATCTCTCTAAATATTTTAAAATATTCCACTTATCTTTGGCAAGATATTGCTCTGCTTCCATATAATCTTTTTTAAACTCCGGATTATCAAAATACGGAGATATATCTTGTAGATTACCAAAGTTCAAATATTTTTCTTCTATATCAAATTGTGTTTCCGGTATTGTTTCGGTTAAAAATTGTTGCGTAAATTCATCTGTTTCGTCTCCGCCTTTCAAACTATTGTAAAATATTTCAATAAAATCAAATGCACTTTCCTCACTTTTTTTTAAGTTTTTTATAAAAATTTCATCAGTGAGATCCTCTTCCGACATACTCATTATATCATAAAATATATCAAATTTATGTTCGGAAATTTTTTCTCCAAACATTGATTGCAATTCTTTTTTAAAGATACTCTTTTCAGGAATATTTTCATAATCCTCAGAATCAAAAATATCTCCATAATCTTCAATACTCATTATATCGAAATTATCTTTCCCGATAGTTTTATTTAATCTGTTTATAAGAGAGTATTGATTGTTATCTTCCTCGAGTAGTACTACCGGTCTGCCGTTCATTCCAAAATCTATATCTATAAATTCAATTTCGTCGTTGTCTTCAGCAAGCATATATTTTATTCTTGCAAAATCTTTATACGGTTTCAAACCTATACCTGCGGCAAATTCAACTGCTCCCCATATAATATTGTGAACAAGTTCATATTCACACTCTTGAAACTCGAACTCTCCATCTTGAATAAGAACTTTTTTAACTGTTTCCGATGATTCATTAAAAATAAAAAACGCATCTCTAATTCCTTCACATAATAAATCTACAATAAAAAAAGCTCCTGATAAATTTCCGTTTGTATGTTTACGAGTTACAGCTACCACCGCTTTTTTTGCAGACTCCCACTCCTCTGTAATATAACAAGTCTCTAAGGGTAAATGCCTTGCCTGTTTTTTAAGAAAACTTGTTTCCGAAAAATCACTACCGGTATTTTGAATATGTTTTTTTCTTTTTTTTCTATTTTTACTTCGTGCCATAGTATTGAATGAATAAATGAATAAATGAATAAATGAATAAATAAATAAAAATGACTTAACTTAAAGCATTTCTATTTCTTCCAATTTCTTTTTAATAAAAACATAAAGGAAACGATTAAGTTCGTAAACTTGTTCTACTTCTTCGACAATAATTCCGGAACGTTTCAAATAATTTATTTTTGAAATTATTTGTTCTTCCGACTGTAATAAAATTCGTTCCAATTTATTTATTGTCATTCGTTTATGAAGAATAAACTGCAATAATATTATATTATCTTCGGTACTCAAATTATCTAAAACTGAAATATCGGGTTGAAGCGGTGTTTTTACAAATATAGTATTTTTTTCGACCGATTTTATATTAGACATCCACGAAAGTAAAGTTATTCCTATATTTCCTCCGGAATAAATAAAATGCTTTGCAAACAGTTTTGCAAAATCTGTTTGTCGTAAATTATTTTCCGATTTTCCGTTAATATTCAGCTTCATTCCGCCGGAATTATGCCTGAAAAGTACTATTTCTTTTAATTCTTCAGCATTGTAAGGTTTACAATCCACAATATTCAAAGCAATTTTTTCAATAGCGGAAAGTTTGTTTATTATCCTGAAACTATGGACATTAACATTGAGTACAAAGATAAATTTATTTCCGTATTTTTCAATAATTTCAATAATTTTATTGATGGTTTCGTTACCGTTTTCCGATTTTTCCCACCACAATTCCAAATCTTCAATAATTATTACACTGCCGGACTGCAAGCGTCCAAAAATACGACTGTAAGTTCCTCGCCCGAGAAGTGCTTGTGCAAGTTTGGATTTGAAAAGTTTTGAATCCGCAGTTCCCCATAAATGAGCTTCAACGGTGTAAACTCTTGCTTCCGGCATAAATTTATGCACTGCATAATTTGTAAGAAATGTTTTACCTGAATTACTCTCTCCAATTACTATCACTGCTCCGTGATAGCCGGCTTTGTATCTTTGAATTGCTTTACCGAACAGCTCTAACTCATTTTTCCTGCCATACCAAAATTCGTTGTTATAATTATTTTTACGAAGAAATAATTGTTGATAATAAAACGGTATTTCATCAAGTATTTCCGCAGGAACGGATATAGATTCAAGCAAGGAAAGTGTTTCATTTACTTTGTTATAAGAATTATTTCCGGCTTCTTGAATTTGTTTTTTAATAATAAGTGCTTCGCTGTGTCTGTACCACATTTTATTTACCTGATTATTAATAAAATTGCTAATATTAACGGCTTTGTTTTTAAAATACGACAGTCGTTTTTGCTTATCTTTTTTACTTTTATAATCTTTGAAATTTCGAGCAAGTTTGGTGAAAGAATAAAGCGTAATTTTATCACTTACGCTTGTCAAACGTTCGGCAACTTTTCTGTCTATAATTTGTTCTAATTCTTTTGTGGAAACTTGTAATTGTTTTACTTTTTCGATTTGATTATCAATTAATTTGATAATTTTTTCCGGTGTATTTTCTTTCGATTCAATAAATTCTCCTTTGGCATCAAAAAAAGTAAAAGTTATCAGTCGAATAATATTTCGGGCATTACTCTCTATTTTAACTATTGTTTCCGGAAATTCACTGATACCCGACAGCATTGTTTGTATAAATTCCTCTTGAATTATATAATCCAATAATTGCCTTGCTCTTACATTGATAGTTTCAACTTCCAAGAATTGACTTGTACTCAAATCATTAAAAGATTCATTAGTAAATATTTCGATTGTTTCCGGAAATTTATCTATCAGATATTTTATTTTACCGGAATTTATATCCAAAGCTTTACGGAAACGTAAAAACAAGGTTTCTTTATCGGGAAGTTCTTCAAATAATTTACATTCAAAAGTCGGAATAAGATTTTTTTGTATTTCACTTTTATAAGTTTCAAGAAACTGCTCTAATTTTATCAGATTTTTTAACGTAACAGCACCTATAATATTAGAAAATCGTTGCAAAGCGGTATTTGCAAGCCTGTTAAGTTTATTTTCAAACTCGATAAGCATAAGTTCTAAGTTTGCAACTCTGTACAAAGTATGCTGATTGGTTTTCCATTGCTCCGGAATTTCAATTACTTTGTCATAATATTCTTTTGAAAGTCGTCTGTTTTCTTTTGAAGATTTTACTAATTTATTTACATTTATTTGTTTAATATCTTCACTCATTTCGTTTATTTTTTCAACAGTTTTTAAACTGAGAAATTTATAAACAAGCTCTGACGACTCCTGTTCTAATGATTTAATTATGTCTAATTGTTTAAATATATTTTGTTTTTTAATTTCAAATTTTTCGTTTGAAATTTTTCCGGAAACAATATCGCTTTGAAGCTCTAAAATACCAACCCTGAATTCTTTCACAAGATTGACCAAAACGACAATATTTTGTATGCCTACAGTTCCGAACTTTTCGCCGGTTTCAAATAAATTCAAATATGAGCGTCCGGGAATGTAGCCGGCAACAAGTTTTTTATATTTAACTTTGTATTTTATCGGTTTGCCGGTAAGTTTTAGTGTTAATCGTTTATTCCTCTTAAATCTGTACAAGGATTTTCCGTCTTGCTTATCGGAAACAAGTTTTTCCTTTCCGTAAGTATAAAAACGATATTCCGGAATTTTAAGAAAAATATCATCAATTCCTTTCAGATAAAAACTTATTGCCTCTTGCAGTAAATCATACTGATTATCAATTAATTCATTACCATATTCCGATAAATATTTTTTGGTTTTTCCGATAACCTTATCTAAACTGTAAATAATTTGTTTACTCGTTTCGGAATTTGTATTTTTTGTAAATTCATCGAATTTTTTGGTAACAATATTTGTTATTTCATCTTCTATTTCGTTTGTTAATTTGTTGGAATATGAAAATATTTTTGTCAGATATTTCTCATGAAATTCAAAATTTAATTTTCCGAAATCTTCGTGCAAAACAACAAGACTTTCAGCAGCTACCGTATTATCAGGCAAATTAATATCCGTACTGTCAGCTCTTGCGATGATATTTTTTAAATATCCGGCTTCATTATTATCATAAACTTTGACTTTTGTTCCAAAATTTAAAGCTCTGAATTGAGATGCCGCATTTATAAGTACAACTGTACCAATATCTAACATCAATTTACTTGTTTTATCTACAAACTCCTGTTCTTTACCTTGCTCTATTTCAGGTATTCCCAAAATTATCAAATCCGATTTTAAAGATTCCTGTCTGATAATATCATAAAAAGGCTTGTCTTCTATCTGATTGTTTATTACTTTAATTTCGGCATCAATTCGCAGATTATCAATAGTTTCTTCTGCTTTTTTGCGTATTCTCGGAGCATCATCGTTTACCGAATTAACAATAAGAAGTCGTAATTTTGCTTCTCGCCAGTCTTTTGAAGACCACAAAAATTTCATTAAAGTTATTGCCAAATTTCCATGACTGCCTGTACCTCGCCACCAAATATCTATAACTTCATATTTTCCGTACCCGAAACGTTTATCATAGTCGATAAGTACCAAATTTACATCAAGTTCAGCAATTTTGCGTATCATTCCGGCAAATCTTACAGGGTCGGAACTTTGTCTTGCCCAGCCCATTAGCACCGTATTAGGTTCTATTCCCGAAAATCCGTAAGTACTGACAATAGTTTCTATTCCCAAATAAATATTCGAACAAGTTTTTCGTCTCGTAAATACTCCTCTTCCGGCAATCTCATCAGAAGGCACTGATTGTAAATGCTTAGGAAACAAATATTTATCCTTGTTACTTTTATGTAAATCAAAATTTGAGAGCATTCCGTATTTTCCGACAAGGGATTTTCCGAACTCTATCAGATGCGGTCGTCTTTCGGTGCCTCCACTGAACAAAATAATATTAGGCTGCCAATTTCGTCTTTCAATGGTTCTTTTGTCCATTTTCTGCAAAGCTATACGGACTATCGAAAGCCAAACACTTTGCCAGACATCACCGACATCAAGACTTAACTGCTTCTTACTCAGATAAAAAAAGATTCCCAACATTATAATAAGTGCCACAAACATCGAAAGCATATTAAGTTGAAACATCACACCGAAACTTGCAATAAAACCGACCAAACCGATATAACGATTAATTTTAAATGTTGGTCGAAAGTCTGTACTTGCCCAGCTTTCAAGAAAATATGCTATGTTTATAAAACCGTAGGAAGCAAGATAAAACATCGAAACCACTTCGGCAATTAAATCCAATTCACCTATTAATACTCCCCCTTCGGCTATCAAAAAAACGAGAATTAAGGCGTTTCTCGGTTCATTTGTTGCTCCGTATCCTTTGGCAAAAATTTTCGGAGTTATTTTATCTGCTGAAATTGCTTGTAAAATTCTCGGTCCTCCAAGTATGCCTCCAAGTGCAGAAGACAACGTTGCTCCCCAAATTCCTGTAAGTACAAGTGGTGAGAAAAATGCAACTTTCATCAAAAAATTGTAATCGTTTACAAGTAAATCACGATTTACTAAAAATGCGAGTGCAATTGCAAATCCGACATAAACCACAAAACCAACCGCTATTGCAAGCATCGTTCCGCTCGGAATGGATTTTTTGGGGTCTTTCAAATCGCCGGACATGGCAACTCCGGCTGTAAATCCGGTTACGGCGGGAAAGAATATTGCAAATATGGTAGTCAGCGGAATATTATTTCGAGACGGTGTAAGTAATATTGAATCAGGGGCAAGTTCTGAATGTGTAAAAAAACCGATTACAATGGAAATCAACGATAATGCGATTGCTCCAAGTATGTAAAATTGTGTTTTTATGGCAAGAGAAGTACTTATAAATGCGATAGTTACAAGTATTACGATAGATGCAGTCCCGATAATTCGATAGCTGTTTGTATTCTGTTCGAGATGTAAAAAATTTCGTATCACATCTACGGACAAAAAACTTTCTGCAAATCCGACAAGGTACAAAGAAATGCTGAGAGCCGTTCCCACAAAGAGTGTGATGCCGATTGAACCTCCCATCGGCAAACCCAAACTTCGAGAAAGCATATAATAAATTCCGCCGGTTTTTATTTTTTTATCCGTTGCAATAGACGAAATACTAAGTCCTGTGGTTAAGGATATTACATGAGAAATAAGTATTATTACCAATGCACTTATCAAGCCTGCTTCTCCGACCACCCAGCCCAAACGCATATACATTATCACACCGAGTATTGTGAGTATCGAAGGGGTAAATACTCCGGCAAATGCTCCGAATTTTTTTGGTTTTGACATTTATAATTTTTCTTTAATTTGTTTTAAACTATACGAAAATTTCATGTATCTTTAATGTCCCTGATTCTTCAAAAACTTCATAATTATTTTTTTCGGTATAGGCTGTGAACTTATACTTATTTTTTTCCAAAATAATAGTGTCTGCCGATAAAACTTTACCGACAATTACATTATTCAATAATTGTATAATCAAATTATTCTCTATTTTTATTTTGTTTCCTAAGGTATAATCAAGCAATTTATTTTTTGCGTCTGACAGTTGTTGTTCGGCTGCATCTAAATTTTTACGAACAGATGCACTGTCTTTATTTGCAGGGTCAATTTCAAGAGCTTGCTTAAACGAATTTACGGCTGATTGAAATTTACCTGTATTAAGTAATAAATTTCCTAAATTAAAATAACCTCTCACATAACCGGGATTAATTCCTACTGCTTTTTGCATCCATTCAACAGCATTTTCGGTTTGTCCTTGTTTAATATATACGACGGATATGTGCTGGTGGCGTTTTATTATTTTTTTGTGAGCCGTAGGCGAAACAAAAAAATAAAAAAATGAAACCCAGCACAATGTTGTGTGCTTTTTTTCATTATGTTTGGCACAGATGAATTATTTTTGTATCATGTTATGTAAAGCCTGATTTGAACATATTTCTAATTTAGTTCATTTTCAATTATTTTTATTTCTTTGTCTGTTAGTTCGTAAAGTTCATAAACCATTTTATCAATTTCTTTATCAGTTTGGTTTATTTGTATTTGTAAATCGTTAATTTCTGTTTTATAATTGTCAAAATAATCTTCCCATTCGTCTTGTTCTTTAAAAGTAAGTTTTATTTTTTTCTTTTTGAGTTCCTTGATAAAGGTTTTAAAATCAAAATTGTAAAAAGTTTTTAATTTATTACTTAATTTTTCAAGTTCTGTATTTGATTTTATTCGTTTTATAAATTTTTGTGATTTTATTTGTAATTTATCATTTAACAGAAGCATTAAATCTGCTTTTTTGACAAAAGGTTGTTGTTTTTCTAATTGTAATATTTTAATAGGTAATTCATAATAATGGAATATCCTCGCTTTTGTAAAAGCTCCTTTCGTCTTATCAAATGCAATTAGTTTTAATTGATATTGAAACAGTTTTGAATTAATTAGTGATAGTATAAATTTTAAATTATAATTGTCATTTATCAAAATCGCATTGTATAATGAAGATAAAATATAGTAATTATTTTCATCGTAAGTTGCTGTAATTTTATTCCCGGCTTCTCTTATTAATATTTTTGCTTGTTCAAAAATTTTATAATCTCTCGGACATGCAAGATGTTTACCATAATTTACAAATAAATTACTTGGTATTACACTCCATTTTTGGATATGTTTACCACCTAATACAGGTTTGAAATTATCATCTTCCTTTTTTTCAGATATATATATATTATCATTTCCTGTTTTTATGGCTTGCA
>JAOZMN010000110.1 GCA_029934265.1 Bacteroidales bacterium | reverse complement strand
TTAAAAATAATATTTTTATAAGTATCGGCTTATTACTTTTATTATTGTCGATAAGCAGTTTTAAAACCGAAATTAATTACCAACCTACCGGAACAGACGACACTATTTTTGTTTACAAAACAGTTTATGAATACCTTGAAGTACAAGACACAATCCCTGTACCCGGCTTAATACCTGCCAAAATTAAAGAACCGGTATTACCGAAAATAGAAAAAATCCAACCCGTATATTTTCCTTTACGCAAAAAAGAAACTCTTGAAATACAAGCAGAAACCGGATTTTCATTAATGTATGCAAAGCCTTTGTTTTCAAGCGATTTGCTTGATGAAGAAACTTTAAATTTAAAGAAAAAATCAGTAATTCCGCTTCCTGCCGGTTCAATAAATACTTCAGTAAGTCTATTCTATAAAAATAACGGTATAAGTGCCGGTTTTGCATATCAAAATATATACGAGCAATTTAAGTTCGGTACGATAAAACAAATAATTGACACTTCTTATTTTTATAAATATTTTACCGCTACTGATATTAAAATCGACACAGTTTGGTTTTTAAATCTTGATACTTTGTTAATTAAAGGCGATTCTGTTTATACTCCTTTATTTGATACAATAACAACAAAATACAAAGATTCTATTTTTGAAAGTAAAGTCGATACAGCAAAGTTCAGCATAACCGAAAAAAATCTTAATAAATATACTTTTATTCAAATACCGGTTATCTATAAACACCGATTTGTAAAAGAAAAATACTCTTTGAGTCCCGAAATTGGAATTATTACAAATATTATTATGAATTCTCAAGGAAAAACATTATCTTTGAAGCAACCGATAACTGCCGAAAACATAAATTCAGAAATAGATTTTATGAAAATAAGTTTTCAGGCTCATCTTGGAATAGGGATAAATTACTTTATATCAGACAATCTGTCTGTAGCCGGAAAATTGTTTTATCGTCAAAGTTTAAATTCTTTGTATTATAACTATCCTCTGTCTTTGAAGTATGTAAATGCAGGCATATATTTGGGAGTAAATTATAAATTCACAAATATTAAATAGGTCGCAGACCTTAATTCACAAAGGAATGAAAAGAATAATTTTAATATTATTTTTCCTCTTTTCGTTTATAAATTACGGATATTCTTACTTGTTTACCGTTCAGGGTCATATTACGGACGATGTTTACGGTTTACCTGTAAGCAATTATTATGTTTATTTTTTCTTTAATGAAAAAGGATTTTCAGCGACTGCTGTTACAGATAAAAACGGTTTCTATACAACAACTTTTGAAATAGAAGAGGGTACGACAGAGCAAATTATAGTAGGAACACACGGAACTTGCGGTGATGAAATTTGGGATTTAATATTTGACAATACAGAATCTTATCCCGGAACTTCCGATATAAATTTCAATATTTGCTATTCGCAAGCTCCGACAGGCTGTAAAGCAGAGTTTGAATATGTTTCGGACGGAGATATTGGAGCAAATTTTATTTCGACAACAAAAGACAGCATAAAAGTACACCTTTGGGCATTCGGAGACGGAACATATAATTTTTCCGATGCACCCTACCATAAATATACCGAAGTCGGAAGTTACGAAGTCTGTTTGACAATAAAAAGAGATGATAATTGTGAAGATACTAAATGTAAAAACATAACAGTCAGGAAATTATATAAAATAATCGGCAGAGTAATTGCCGGAGATACTACCATAAACAGAGGAAATGTACTTCTTTTCAAGAAAAACAAAGAAACATTTGCACCAAACACTCATACAGGTATAACATTCAAAGGTGATTATGCTTTTAACGAGCTTGAAGCCGGTGAGTATCTTGTTTATGCAATTCCGAAAATAAATTTAGACGTTCGGTATTTCCCGAAATACATACCATCTTACTTCGGAGGAGCTTACCGTTGGCAAGATGCAATCATCAAAAAAGACGAAAGTAACGAAACGATTGTCGATGTAGAACTTGTTTCCTACGATATTCCTTTTTACGGACATTGCCGGATAAACGGAATATTGAAAACTGACAGTACTTATACCTCGGATAGAGAAATCCCCGTTTTACTTCTGAACAGCAAAAAAGAAGCAATGGATTTTCGTATTCCCGACCCCGTCACCGGAGAGTATCAATTTCCGGAACTTCCTTACGGAGTTTATTTTCTTCACCCTGAAAAAGCAGGAATCGTGTCCGAACAAATTAAAATTGTACTTTCGGAAAATAGATGCAAAGTCGAAAGCCCGAGTTTTATGGTTAATTCCGATACAATTTCAGTAGGAATTAAAAATATTGAAACAAATATTAAATTCAATACAATAAAAATAAGTCCCAACCCGGCAAAAGATTTTATTTATTTTAATGTAGAAGATAAAAAAAATAAAATTATTGAAATTTTTGATATTTCAGGGAAAAAAGTACTTTCCGTAAATAATATTTCAAAAGAAAATATTAGAATAAATATATCTTCCTTAAAAAAAGCAATTTATATTGTACAATTAAAAACAAAAAAAGGTTTTATAATAGGTAAATTTATTAAACAATAAATGAGTTCGGTATAAAAAGACCCTTAGGGTTTGGTTTAACAAAATTTGACAAATCTAAATATTTAATTTACAGTTTGTTACTTAAAACCCTAAGGGTCTAATTTCGAGAAAATCTATTTTTTAGACTGAACTCATAAATAAGAGCTTAAAAACACAATTAAATTTTAAAAAACACATTTTTAGTCTAAAAGACATAAGAATGTGTTTTTTTTAGCAAATAACATGATTCGAAAGTCTAAAGTTTAATACCAATGTCAAAAACAATAATACAAACAACTTTTAAAAAACAACAAATTACATTATCATTATTAATTAAGTTGTTCGTTACAACAAATACCTGATAAGTAGATTAAATTTATTTTTTTTAATTTAATATTGGAAATTTGCAATAGTTAATAGTAATTCAATTAATAATTTTAATTTCGCAAAGAAAATATTAAATTTTAAACCTTATATTATGAAGAAAATTCTTATTGGTACTCTAATTTATTTTGTAAGCATATTTACAAGTTTCGGGCAAATAAGCCCTAATTGGCTGAGAAATACCGCAATATCACCTGACGGAAATAAAGTTGCATTTACTTATAAAGGTAATATTTATACAGTAAACTCTTCCGGCGGAGAAGCAAACTGCCTAACTCGAAATTCCGGTATAGATTATATGCCGGTATGGTCGCCTGACGGAAAAAGTATTGCATTTGCCTCAGACCGACATGGAAATTTCGATATTTTTTTAATTCCGGCAACCGGCGGAACTCCAAAAAGACTTACATTTCATTCCGGAAATGAAAGACCTTGGTCTTTTAGTCCTGACGGAAGTAAAATTTTGTTTTCTTCGACTATACAGGATATTCCCGAAAACATAAGTTTTCCGACCGGCTATCTTTCCGAACTTTATTCTGTACCGACAAAAGGCGGTCGAATAAAACAAATACTTACCACTCCGGCTGAAAACGCTTTTTATACCAAAGATGATAATTATATTATTTACATGGACAGAAAAGGTGTCGAAAATGCTTGGCGAAAACACCACACTTCCTCTGTTACAAGAGACATTCTTATTTACGATACAAGAGTAAAAACACATACAAAACTTACAAATTTTATTGGCGAAGACCGTAATCCTGTTTTAAGTTCGGACGGAAAAACTTTGTATTATCTTAGTGAAGAAACAAATAACAACTTCAATATAAGAAAAATGCAAATTACCAAACCGGGAATTTCCGAAAAAGTAACAGAGTTTAAGTCGCACCCGATGAGGTTTTTAAGTATTTCAAATAATAACAAACTATGCTTTTCTTACGACGGACAAATTTATGTGAAAGAAGAAAATAAAGAAGCTGTAAAATTACAAATTACAATAACAGAAGATTTATACGAAAATTCCGAAAAATATGTAAAAGCCGGCTCCGGAGCAGGTGCATCGGCAGTTTCACCGGACGGAAAAGAAGTTGCGTTTATTTTGCGAGGCAATGTTTTCGTAACTTCCACAAAATATTCCACCACAAAACAAATAACATTTACTCCCGGCATGGAACGCAATGTCAGTTTTAGTCATGACGGAAAAACACTACTTTATGCTTCTGAAAAAAATGGAAGTTGGGGAATATACAAAGCTACTGTTGCAGATAAAGAACCCGGACTTTTTACTTATGCTTCAAAAATAAAAGAAGAAATTGTAATTGATACCAAAGCAGAAGAATTTCAACCTTTATTTTCGCCTAACGATAAAGAAATTGCTTATCTTGAAGAAAGAGTAATATTAAAAGTTATTAATCTTGAAAGTAAAAAAGTAAGAACAATTCTCGGAAAAAAATATAATTACTCCTACACTGACGGCGACCAATATTACAGCTGGTCGCCCGACAGCGAGTATTTACTGGTAAGATATATACCCAATACTTGGCTTATTTCTGATGTCGGGCTAATAAAAGCTGACGGAAAATCGGAAATTAAAAACCTTACTTTAAGCGGTTATGCCGACAGCAACCCGAAATGGATAATGAAAGGCAAAGGCATCACTTGGACTACCGACCGAAACGGATACCGAAGTCATGGAAGTTGGGGAGCATACAGCGATATTTATGCAATGTTCTTTACAAGAGAGGCTTATGATAAATTTAAAATGTCAAAAGAAGAATTTTCTATTGCAGAGGAAGCTGAAAAAGAAAAAAATAAAGAAAAAGACGAGGATAAAGATAAAAAGGACAAAGATAAGGTGGAAAAAATAAAAATAGATTTTTACGGACTTGAAGACCGTAAAAGACGACTTACAATAAATTCGTCTTCAATTTCTGATGCGGTACTTTCGCCGGACGGAGAAAAATTATATTATCTTGCTCATTTTGAAAAAGGATATGATTTATGGGTTAATTCGTTACGAAAAAATGAAACTAAACTCGTAATAAAACTTTCCGGCAGTGCGGGAAGTCTGCAAATAAGCAAAGACGGTAAAAATTTGTTTCTTTTCGGTGGCGGTAAAATCATAAAAATTTCAACTTCCGATTACAGCAAAAAAACGGTAACTTTTAATGCTGAATATTATCTGAATGCACAAAAAGAACGTGCTGAATTGTTTGAACATGCTTGGCGGCAAATGAAAAAGAAATTTTACAGAGAAGATATGCAAGGCGTTGATTGGGACTTTTACAAAAAAGAATATCAAAAATTTCTGCCTTCCATTAATAATAATTTCGATTTTTCGATAATGCTCAGTGAAATGCTCGGAGAGGTGAACGCATCGCACACCGGAGCAAGGTATTGGGGCAGAAAATCGGGTGCCGACAATACCGCAAATCTTGGTATTCTTATTGATTGGAATTATGAAGGAGACGGACTGAAAATTGTGGAAATTTTAGATAAAGCTCCTATTAAATATATGAAAGAAAAAATTACAGTAGGTATGATTATCGAAAAAATTGAAGGAAATTCGATAAAATCCGATAAAGATTATTTTCAATATTTGAATCATAAAGCAGGTAAAAAAGTCAGACTTTCTTTTTATAATCCTAATACAAAAAAACGTTTTGATGAAGAAATAAAACTAATAAGCAGGGGACAATATTTTGAATTATTGTATCAACGTTGGGTGAAAAACATGAAAAAACAAACCGAAAAACTCTCAAACGGACAAGTAGGCTATGTTCATGTGAGAGGTATGAATGCAAGCAGTTTCACCGAAATATATTCTGAAATATTGGGACGAAATTACAACAAAAAAGCAATAATTGTAGATACCAGACACAACGGCGGAGGCTGGCTTCATGATGACCTTGCAACATTACTTTCCGGTAAAAAATACGTCGATTTTGTTCCGAGAGGACAAAATGTAGGCATAGACCCTCACAATAAATGGACAAAACCTTCTGCAGTGCTTGTAAACGAAGGTAATTATTCCGATGCTCACGGGTTTCCTTATGTTTATCAGACTTTAAAAATCGGTGATATTGTCGGAATGCCTGTTCCGGGAACTATGACCGCCGTATGGTGGGAACGTATGCAAAACGGCGTAACTTTCGGTATTCCGCAAGTCGGAGCAATGGACGCAAACGGCGATTATCTCGAAAATAAACAGTTGGAACCCGAATATAAAGTTGAAAATAAATATGATATAATGATAACAGGAAGAGACCAACAGTTAGAAAAAGCTGTTGAAATACTTTTAAAGAAATAGTTTTAAGTAAAAATTTGTGAAATATTAATTAATCTATATATTTGTGCCGATTAAATCAATAAAAATTTTGATTTTCATATAATATAATTGTTTAACTAAAAAAAACTAAAAAATGGCTTATTTTATCAATCCCGATGAATGTACTGCTTGCGGTGCATGTATGGACGAATGTCCGGTAGAATGTATTTCCGAAGGAGATGATTTTTACACAATTAACGCAGAAGAATGTACCGATTGCGGTGCTTGTGCAGATGTTTGTCCGGTAGAATGTATTAGTCAGAAAGACTAAGGACAGTAACATTTTCAATAACAAAAAAACTTTCTTGTATTTTACGAGAAAGTTTTTTTTATGATTGAATTCGGTATAAAAAGACCCTTAGGGTTTGATTTAACAAAATATAACAAATCTAAATATTTAATTTACAGACTGTTACTTAAAACCCTAAGGGTCTGATTTCGAGAAAATTTACTTTTTAGACTGAACTTATGCTTATAAATCGCAGACTTTATCTTGCTATTTTGTTCTTAAGTTTAAGATAAGTAACATACCACAAAGCTACAGGTATAATAAACTTAACAATATATTCTGAAATAATAAAAAACAAATTCCCTTTAAAATACATTGGTAAAAAATTTATAGAATAGTTCGGAGAGAAACCTTTTAAATTATTGCCGGCATTTGTAAATATATCATTAAGTAAAAAATTATCAAGAATACTTGAATATATAAACAAAATTATCATTACAATAAAAAGAATTGCCACTGTAATAATTGCAGGAACACGCTTAAAACTACCGGCTCCAATCAAAAACAACGGCTGTGTTAAAATGTAAATTCCAATATATTTTACTATATCTTTATTTGTAATATCAATAAATTGTACATTCAAAGAAAAAAGCGAATCGCCTATAAGAAATGCAAAAGAGTTAAATAAATAAAATACTGCCGTATAGGAAATTAAAACTCCTGCCGAACAAAGTAAAAGTACTGATGCAAATTTCACGGCAACAGAAACAGGCAAACAGAGATAGAACATTGTTTTTTCCTTATTTCTAAGGTCGGTAAATGCTGTTCCTGAAATTAAATAACCGACAAAAAGAAGTCCGACAATATAAAAACCATCAAGCTTAATAAGTGGTAATCCGAGATAAGCTCCAATAATAAAAATCCCTGAAAAGAAAACAATAACAGCAATATATCCTATAATAACAAATTTTAAACTATCGCTTAAGTCCTTTCTCAGCATAAGAAATAAACTTTTTACAGTTGAGGTAAATTGATTAGTCATCTAATTAAATTTTAAAAATTTTATTGGAAATAATTGCATTAAACAAAACTTCCATGTCTATTTCCGATTTTATTTTATCGGTATTTTCCGATATTATTTTGTATCCGCCCGGAATTTCTTGTTTGTATATATAATTTTCGATATTTTCATCTTTGGGAACACTTTTAAAAAATACGTTTCTCAACACATCGGCTACCGAATGATTAAATTTTATCGAACCGTTATCCAAAACCACTATATTATCTATAACTCCCTCAATGTCTCTTACTTGATGTGTGGAAATTATATATAATTTATCTTCGTTTACCGCAGAGTCTATTATATTTCTGAAAATAAGTTTGGAAGGAATATCCAGTCCGTTTGTAGGCTCGTCCATTATTACAATCGGGGTTTGGCAGGCCAGACCGAAAGAGAGTAAAAACTTTTTTTTCTGACCGTAGGACATATTATTTATCTTGTTATTGCTTACAAGTTTAAATTCCAAAAGATACTTTTCAAACAAAGAATTGCTGAAATTTTCATAAAAAGGAGAATATATCGAAATGAATTTCTTTTTACTGAAGTTGGGAAGCTTAAATTCTTCCGGAACGAAAAAAAACGCAGCCAAAAAGTTTTTATTTCTTTTTGTTGAAGGAATTTCGTTTATGGTAATTTCACCGTCATCGGGAAACAGTAAACCTGAAATTTGTTTTATCAGACTTGTTTTTCCCGCACCGTTTTTTCCGAGAAGTCCGTATATTTTCCCGGCGGTCAGTTCTAAATTCAGATTTTCAAAAAGTAATTTGTTTTTTGAATATCCGAAAGATAAATTTGAAATTTTAATCATTTTGATAAGGGCTTAATCAAATTTGTTTATAGTTTTATCTGTTATCCGCTTTGTTTTTTTATTTTTTATCGAAAGAAAAATTATTACGGCAATAATAACAGAGTTCGGTATAAAAAGACCCTTAGGGTTTTATTTAACAAAAATTAACAAATCTAAATATTTGAGTTACAGTTTATTACTTAAAACCCTAAGGGTCTGATTTTGAAAAAATATACTTTTTATACCGTGTATGTGCCGGTGGCGGTGGTTTTGTAGTGTTTTTTTGAGTGCGAAGCACGAAAAAAACACTACAAAACTACTGACACCCAGCACAATGTGTGTGCCCGAAATGTAATTTTATTAATTACTGAGCAAAGGTAG
>JAOZMN010000489.1 GCA_029934265.1 Bacteroidales bacterium | reverse complement strand
TGTTATCGGACAAGATAATGCAATCGAAAAACTTGCACGCTCCATAAAAAGAAACAGAGCAGGACTAAAAGACTCCAACAAACCGATAGGAACATTTATTTTCTTGGGTCCGACCGGAGTAGGAAAAACTCATCTTGCAAAAATGCTTGCCGAATTTTTATTTGAATCAAAAGACTCTTTGATAAGAATAGACATGAGCGAATACATGGAAAAATTTGCAGTATCCCGACTTGTCGGAGCACCTCCCGGATATATAGGATACGAAGAGGGCGGACAATTAACCGAAAAAGTACGCAGGAAACCATATTCGGTCGTGTTGCTTGATGAAATTGAAAAAGCACACCCCGATGTATTTAATTTGCTGTTGCAAGTCCTTGATGAAGGCTTACTTACGGACAGCTCCGGACGAAAAATAAATTTCAAAAATACAATAGTTATAATGACATCGAATATCGGAGCGAGAGAAATTTCCGATTTTGGAAGCGGAGTCGGTTTCAGTACATCTGTTTCCGAAAGAGAAAACAACAAAGCAGTAATAAAAAAAGCACTGAAAAAAACATTTTCTCCCGAATTTTTGAACAGAGTAGATGATGTTATCGTATTTGAAACTCTCGGCAAAGAAGAAATTCATCGTATAATTGATATTGAACTCAAAGACTTATACAAAAGAGTAAAAGAACTCGGTTACGAAATGGAATTAAGCGAAGAAGCAAAAGATTTTGTAGCATCAAAAGGTTACGACAGCAAATTCGGAGCACGTCCGCTAAAAAGAGCAATTCAAAAATATCTCGAAGATGAAATGTCCGAAATAATAATTGAAACACAACTTTCCGAAGGAGATAAAATTATCGTAAAATTAAACGATAAGAAAGACGGAATTGACATTGAAGTAAACAAAAAAACAAATAATGATTGATAAAATACAAGACAGATTTTTAAGATATATCGGAATTGAAACCACTTCTGACCCTGATTCCGGTTCCGTACCGAGTACTCCGGAACAATTTTTATTGGCAAAATTTCTGAAAGAAGAATTGGAAGAAATGGACTTAAATAAAGTCAAATTGGACAATAAATGTTATCTTACTGCCGAATTACCGGCAAATAATAATAAAAAATGTCCGGTTGTCGGTTTTATTGCACACTTGGATACATCTCCGGATATGACCGCCAAGCAAGTAAAGCCAAAAATTATACAAAATTATGACGGAAAAGATATAATTTTGAATAAAGAAAAAAATATAATTCTTTCACCGGAAGATTTCCCCGAACTGACCATGTATAAAGGGCAAACTTTAATAACAACTTCCGGAGATACCCTTTTGGGAGCTGACGACAAAGCCGGAATTGCAGAAATAATGACAGCTTTGGAATATCTTGTCAAAAATCCGGATATAAAACACGGCACTGTAAAAATAGCTTTTACGCCCGACGAAGAAATCGGCAGAGGAGCTAAACATTTCGACGTAAAAAAATTCGGAGCGGATTATGCCTATACAATAGACGGCGGAGAAATCGGAGAGCTTGAATATGAAAATTTCAATGCCGCAGGCATAAAAATAAAAATATCAGGAAGAAACGTTCACCCCGGATATGCAAAAAACAAAATGCTTAACGCAATACAAATTGCTTACGAATTAAATGCACTTTTGCCGGCAGACCAACGCCCTGAAAACACCGAAAATTACGAAGGTTTTTTTCATCTTATGAATATAACCGGTGAAGTTGAAAACGCAAAAATGCAATATATCATTAGAGATTTTAATAGTGTCGAATTTGAAAACAAAAAACAGCTTATGGTAAATTCCATAAATTTTCTTAACGAAAAATACAAAAAAAATATCATTACTTACGAATTAACAGACCAATATTTTAATATGAAAGAAAAAATAGAACCTGTCTTTCATATTGTAAAAATTGCTGAGCAAGCGATGAAAGATGCCGGCGTAAAACCTAAAATCCAGCCAATCAGAGGCGGTACAGACGGTTCACAATTATCGTATATGGGATTACCATGTCCTAATATTTTTGCCGGCGGACATAATTTTCACGGAAAATATGAATTTGTACCGGTTGAATCTATGGAAAAAGCAAGCAAAGTAATTATTAATATTATTAAAGCTGTTTGTAACCAATAATAAGTCCTGTATAATGAAAGAAAAATATATAAATCCGTTTACTGATTATGGTTTTAAGCGACTTTTTGGAGAAGAACCAAATAAAGATTTATTGCTTGATTTTTTGAATGAACTTTTAAAATATCAAGAAGGCAGAATTACGGAAAT
>JAOZMN010000109.1 GCA_029934265.1 Bacteroidales bacterium | reverse complement strand
GATTTATTAAATTTTGTTAAATCAAACCCTAAGGGTCTTTTTATACCGAACTCATTTTCATATTTTAAAAACTAATCATTTCAATTTGCAAATCAGTATCTATAATATAATCTTCAATATCTTCTTCCATATCCGTGTCGCTTTCATCATAGTGCCATTCTACAAATACTTCTCCTCCGACTTCTTCGTACTCTTTAATAATTGTAAGCAAGTCCAGCAATGCTCTTGATGTACTTGTGTTAAAATATGAAAGTCTAATTATTAATTTTATCGGTTTTTTAACTTCTTCTATAAAATTATTCAACCAATCGTTAAGCCGGTCGTAAAATTCTATAGTGTCTTCAAGAAACGACTCGCCTGCCAATTCACAAACTCCCGTTTCTGCATTAAAATTCACCGAAGGGGTAAAAAATGTTCCGTGCGAACCTTCAATTATTAAATTTTCCATTCCTAAATTATTTATTTATTTTAACTGTTACAGATAAAAACGAAAAGTCATCTTTGTCCGGATTTATATTTAAAGTTATAGGGTTCGAGGATATTAAAGCAACCTGTATCAATCCTATATGTGCATTGCCTTTTTCTCCGAACGGTAATTTTCTTTGTTTGCGTTTATATTTTCGTAAATTTTCTCTGTTAAGAGAGTTTATATATTCACATTTATCCAACATCGAAAAAATACCTTCATTTTTAATTTTATTTCCGGTTGAAAAAATATATTTATCGTCAAATTCACTAATGGACAATACGCCTACTCCTACTTCTTTTCCTGATTCCAAAATACACCTGCTTGCCGAATAATAAGCTGTATTTTGTACAAGTTCGACATATACGGCAAGTAATTTCCTTCCTACCTTAGGGTTATTTTTTAAAATAGCTCTAAGGTAAGCACCTATTGACGACAACAACTTTCCTTCAATCGGTCCGTTATAAAGTATTCGAACTTCATCGCCGAAAAGTTTTAAATATTTCAGAACTCCATTGTCATTTTCATTCATGACAGTTAATTTTTATTAGTGTACTGTAAGTGGTCTAATATTTTTTGTTTATTTTTATGCCTATCGTATAAAACAAATTCCCACCGGCTACGGGTATTAATTTGTAATCTATTTTATTTTCGGAAGTCAGTGCAACTTGTATCAATCCGATATTTCCTCCCCCTCTTACACCGGGACCGAGTTTTCTCTGCTCGCGTCTGTACTCTCTGAGTTGCTCTCGGTCTAATGCGTTAATTTTATCACATTTTTCTACTACCGATGATATTAGCTCGTGGTTTGTAACATTGCCTGTTGCGAAAATAAAATGGTCGTTATATTCTTGTATTGCAATAGTTCCTATTCCTGTTCCGTGTTTTTCCCCCGATGCAATATCAGGTTCTTCCTGCTCGAGTGAATAATATGAAATGTTCTGACACAGCTCGATAAAAATTTTAAAAATTTTCATATCTACCACAGGATTTCCACTCAAAGAATTTTGAATACTGCTTGCTATTATCGAAAGAATATCACTGTCAAAAGGTCCTGTATATAATACATGAACTTTGTTCACTGCCATGACATTCATTAAGTAATGAGTTTCTTTTATTTTAAGCGCCATTTAATTATTTGTTAATTATCATTTTGTTTTTGAATTTTGTTTATTGCATAAATCATGCAATAAATTAAAATTTCGTAAAATTTATTTTCTAATTTTAAAAGAATTTAGAAATTTATTAGTTTTTTTGATATTAACATTATTTTTTAGACTTATTTCATAAATCTGAAACAAATTACTTCCGATAAGATATGCTCTTCCTTTAATATATGTACTTATACCTTCTTTTTTTCCTTCAACTTCAATTTCAACTCCGTCGTATTTTTCGTATTTGATTTCTTTTTCATTTATCAATTTAGCGTCGGTAAGTTGCGACATAGCCCCTGCTTTAGCACTGCTGAGTAAAATTTCGCTTGATGTAACGGCGAGAACGGCCCTCGGAAAACCATTTACCGAAACAAAATATGTTTTATCATCTTTCTCGCAAGAAAAAAGTGTATATTCAATTTCCATTCCTTCGGCAGATATCTTATCGGTTTTTTCTTGCGGTGCTCTCGGAAAATCAATTTCAAATTTGTATTTTTCCGAAACAAAAGACTTTGTTTTTTCGGATTTCGTTGTTCCTTCCTTACCATCGGGTGTGCATGAAGCTAATATAAAAGTTGCTATTAACAGGTAAATAATTTTATTGATTTTCATAAGTCAAAGTAAATATGTTAATTATTAGTAATTATTTCTTTAAAATGGAACAACAAATTTAAAAAAAATATTTAATTATTCAAAAAAGTTTTATTATTTCCGTAAGTGGATTGTTCCTATTTGTAACCGTAGTGTGATATTTCTTTTTAAGAATTTCCGGAGCATTATCTGTAATGTAGCTTTTTTCGGTGATATTCAAAAAATCAATATCATTGTAATCGTTTCCCAATCCGATTGTTTTATTCCTTTGTATTTCCGATTTGTCGAATAAATATTCTACAGCCGTACCTTTATTTATTCCTTTGGGATATATTTCCATCCAAACCGATTTATTGTCTATTGGCGAAGTAGCTCTTATTACATTATATTCTCTGAAATTATCAAATACGGGTTTTATGATTTCTTGATTTTCCGAAATTATAATTATTCTTGATGCTTTTTCTGCTTGCTTAAATTCCGATGAATAATTCTTATACTTTTTCTGTAATCTTTCAAAATCCGGATTTGATTTCCCGAATTTTCTGTATAAATATTTATGTCCTTCCGGTACAGGTAATCTTACTTGAAAGTCAAATTTAAGTTCTGTTAATTTCTGAGTTATTTGTGAGACTTCTTCTTTATTCAAAAAATTATTCTTTATAATTTTACCTGTTTTGAAATCCAAAATACCGGAACCGCAAGAAAAAATAAGAAAATCTATCGGCAAATTATTATTATCTATATTATTGAAGCTAAACAACGAGCGTCCTGTAGCAATAATTCTGCAAATATTGTTTTTTCCTAATTTACTGAAAGTATCAATATCTTTTTTACTTATTTTACTTTCGTACAACAAAGTACCGTCCAAATCACAGACAACTGCTTGTATTTCAGAAAATTTCATACCGATTAATTAAATAATTGAATGATTATTAACTGCTCATTATTCATTGTAAATTGTAAATTGTTATTTGTTCATTGTAAATTGTTCATTGTAAATTGTTCATTAACAAATCGTTTAATTTCATTTGCAAATTCATCAGCTTCTTGCTCCGATTTGCTTTCGGCATATATTCTTATTATCGGCTCAGTGTTTGATTTCCGCAGATGAACCCAGCCGGTAAGAAAATCAATTTTAACTCCGTCGATTGTATTCACTTTTATGTCCGGAAGACTAATATATTTTTCTTTAATATTATTAAGAATTTCATCTACATTTGTATCTTTTGTAAGTGAAATTTTATTTTTGGATATGTAATAACTCGGATATGTATTTCTTAAATCGGAACATTTTTTGCCGAATTTGGCAAGATGCGTAAGAAATAAAGCAATTCCTATCAGTGCATCACGACCATAATGTAACTCGGGCAAAATAATTCCTCCGTTTCCTTCGCCTCCTATTACTGCCTTATTTTCTTTCATGCTTTTTACCACGTTCACCTCTCCAACGGCAGATGCGAAATAATTGCCTCCGTATTTTTGTGTAATATCGCTCAACGCTCTTGTAGATGATAAATTTGAAACGGTATTTCCCTTTTTTTGCGATAAAATATAATCGGCAACGGCTACTAAAGTGTATTCTTCTCCGAACATTGTGCCGTCTTCGTTTATAATTGCAAGCCTATCCACATCAGGATCTACCACGAAGCCCAAGTCGGCTTTATGTTTTTTCACCGCTTCGGAAATTTCGGACAGATTTTCGGGTATCGGTTCCGGATTATGAGCAAAAATACCGGTTGGTTCACCATTTAATTCAATAATTTCAGTTACCCCGAGTGCTTTCAACAAAGGCGGAAGAGCTATTCCGCCAACGGAATTTACAGAATCAATTACAATTTTAAAATTTGCTTTTTTTATTTCCGAAACTTCAACATATTTACATTTAAGTATTAAATCTATATGTTTTTTCAAAAAAGAAGTATCTTTTTTGATGATTCCGATTCCGGAAATTTCGGAATATTCTATAAATTTATCTATATTTTCGGAAACGGCGAGTAATTCTTCTCCTTCTTCACCTGAAATAAATTCTCCATTTTCGTTAAGAAGTTTAAGAGCATTCCATTGTTTGGGATTATGACTTGCAGTCAGGATAATACCGCCGTCGGCTTTTTCGGAAACAACCGCAATTTCGACTGTAGGAGTTGTCGCCAAGCCAATATCGGTAACATCAGCACCCATTGCCGAGAGTGTTGAAACCACAAGCCCTTGCACTAACTCTCCGGACAAACGAGCGTCTCTGCCGACAATTATTTTTAGTTTTTTCTTGCCTGTTTTTTTTCTTATTATATAAGTGTAAGCAGTTGTGAATTTTACAATATCCAAAGGTGTCAAATTATCACCTTGTTTTCCACCGATTGTTCCTCTTATTCCCGAAACTGATTTTATTAATGACATATTTTGATTTTTGATTGTAGATTTTTGATTTTTCCTTGCATAGATATAAGCACCTATGTAAAATTATTTGTGTATTTTTTTTTAATGAATAATGAGTTCCGTCTAAAAAGTATATTTTTTCGCAATCAGACCCTTAGGGTTTTAATTAAAAGACTGTAAATTAAATATTTAGATTCGTTAAATTTTGTTAAATCAAACCCTAAGGGTCTTTCTATACCGAACTCAATAATGTCATTTCAAAGAAGATATACAAATAATTTGAGTGTGTAACATATCAAGGGAATATCGATTTAGACTTTTATATATATTAAATTAATATAATTAGCACCGTGCTTTAGCTCGGTGTCAATAAATAAGCAAGATAGGCTCTATCCGAAAATAAAAAACTTTATATCAGGCAATTAGTTTTGGCTAAAGCCTTAAATACAACAATTAATACCCCGAGCTAAAGCACGGGGCTAATTATAAATAAAAATAATTGAGGTATAACTTCCCCCGATTTGTTACACACTCAAATAATTTTACATCAGTGCTTATTTTACTTTTTACAGTCCACCTATCAAGTTTTAAAAACCAACTTATAATTTTACATTAATTTGTTACAAATTAAGAATTTTTAATACAGATATACAAGTTTTTTGTTTTTTAAAGAAAAGAAAAAGAAAATATTGAAATTCTATGTAAAAAACAGACATAAAAGTAAACTTTATTTTATAATATTATAAATATAGCTATATTTGCATGAAATTTTATATTATTATTATATCACAAATATAATAGGCTGATATTCAGGATAAAAGTTGTTTATTGTTAAACATTGACAATTAATAACATATTCACACTGTATTTTGGAATAAATTTTGCTTGTGTTTGTCTTTAAAATAACAGTAAAAAGATATATGATACGTTCTAACAACAATACTTTTGACGAAAACACTATTAATGAAGTGGTTACAATACTTTCTGAAATAGAAAACAATGTCAAACAGCTAAATAAGTGTTCCTCCGATGATTTTATTATGCTTAATTCTTATCTGAAAAAGCAATATAATCAAATAGAATCTATTTCCGAAAATGTAACAAACGTTTTTGAGCTCACGGCAGGCAACGAAAATAATGAAATAATAGATAATCTTAATGCTTTCATCGAAAAATTTAAAGAAGGAGTAAATTGTACCGAAAATGAATTTGCAAGCAATACGCAATCGTTGGAAAAAATACTTTCTGACATTAATTTGATATATATTCCGGTAAAAAACTTTGTGCAGAATATCGTAACTTTAAATTTCCTTACTAACAGTTTAAAATTCAATATCGTATATTTTGATAAAAAAAGTAATAATATTCTCGATGATGAAATTGAAAGTTTCAGGAAATTCATACTTAAACTAAAAAAAATAAACTCCGAACTGGAGACTGCCGGAATGCAAATAAAAAGTTCTTCGAGTATGATTTTTTCAGCCACTCGACGACTTAAAGAAGATAACATCGAAACTAAACAAAAAGTAACTGAACAAATTCAAACAGCAATTTCCCGATTAAAAGGAAAATACAGAGAGGGCAAAATAAAAATACCGGAGCTTAAAAGAAAAAAAGAAATTTACAGCGAAAGTATCAGTCATATTATTACAAACTTGCAATACAGCGATATTATTCGCCAAAAAATAGAACATATCCAAGAAGCTCACAGAGATATGATTCAAAAACTGAAAAATTTGCAAAGTCTGGACGGCAACAAAGATGCAAATAATATCGGACTGTTGATGTTTCAAATTAAAGATATTGCCGATTTGCAAATTGCTCAATTAGTACGGACAAATAAAGAGTATCAGAATGCTGTGGAAATTATTTCCACCAAATTTATAAATATCGGTAGGGATATTAATAATTTGACCAAAGATACGATGCACTTTTCCGGTCAGACTATTATAAGCGAAAGAATATACAACGATTTTTACAATATAGAAGACCACATAAACGAAGTATTATATCTTCTTAAGGATTTTGTCGGCGATAATGACGATATAGAAGACGAATGCGATAATATTATTCCTCAAATAGGAATATTCAAAGACAATTACAGCCTTCTTTCTAAAATTAATAACGAAATAACAGAACTAATATCCGGCATAATAGGAAAAATAGACATTTTGATTGAAAAAGGATACGATTTGGAAGAAATAAAAGGTCAGATATTAAATGTTGCTACTTCCGGCAAATCCAATATGAGCAGTATCAGTAAATATTTCGGACAATGTATCGAAACAAGTAAAACTCTTAATTTCGGCAAACAAGAAAGTAAATGTACGGCATTGAAAAAATTCAATAATAATGTAAAACAAATACTTAACGAAACCGGTAAGAATAATAAAATAATCACTAAAATACTTGTTGAAACCGAACGCTTAGAAACAAAAGTATCAAGAGAAATAAAAAGTGCGGTTCAGCAAATAAAATATTACGATTTTTACGAACACACTGCCGAAGATATTGTAATAAAATTAAAAATGCTTTATGACAGAATAGAACTACAAATTGAAGACTCCGAAGAGTTGCAAGAACTGAAACGAAAAAATCTGAAAGATAGAAGAGAGTCCTATACAATGGAAAGCGAAAGAGTAACACACGACAACGTTATTTCCGGAAATTTTGAAGAAAACCCCGGCAATAATCAAGAGGACGAAGACGAAATAGAATTTTTCTAAAAAATAAATATATATCTCCTAAGAGTCGCATTGCGAGTAATTTACTAAAATTCCAAATAATTGCATACTGATTATCAGTCTGTTAAAAAACTCGCAGTGCGACTAATTACACTTTTTGGACTTATCGGAGTGGACTCAACATTAAATAGGTCGAAGATCTTAATTAATATTTTAACAAATCTACACGAATGAAATTAACCGAAAAAATATCCGATAATACAGCAATAATAACTCTTGAAGAAGACCTTTCCATAAATAACACGGAAAATAATCAGATAGAAACAATAAAAAAAACAGTAAACGAAAATAACAATATCCGCATAGTATTAAAAAACGTGGAAGACATTGACTTGACTGTAATACAACTTCTTTATTCAATAAAAAAAACTTGCGAAAAAGAAGATAAGAAATTAGAATTTGATATAAAACTTCCCCAAAAATTAGATACATTATTAAAAAATACCGGATTTGATAAACAAATAATAAATTAAAAAACTTTTTTTTGAATGAATAAATTATAATTATGGCAAAAACAATATTAATAGTTGATGACTCCGAAAGTATAAGAGAAGTTGTCAGTTTTACACTCGAAAATGCAGGATATAACGTACTTGTCGGAATAGACGGCAAAGATGCTCTGAAATACCTCGACGGAACTACTCATATAGATATGCTTATTACCGACCTTTATATGCCCAACATGGACGGTATCGGACTGATAAGATATGTAAGAGCAGACGAAAATTACAAAAGGATACCAATTTTATTTCTTACAACCGAATCGCAAAGAGATAAAAAAATGGAAGCAAAGCAAGCAGGTGCAACAGGCTGGATTATAAAGCCTTTCGTCCCTGCAAAATTACTTTCGGCATTAAATAAAGTACTCAGGTAAGTGATTGATGATTGTAGAATGATGATTGTAGATTTCGCAAAGGTTGTACAAAAATTTGACAAATTTAATTTTACTGTATTGAGTATATACTGAAATATTTATAAAAATATCAGTAAGCTGACAAAAGGAAAATCATAAATATACAATCGAAAATAGTCAATCATTTATACACAATACTAAAAAAGTGTTTTTACTTTATGTTTTGATAATTACAATATTTCAGGATAAAAATATTTTTTTATCTGAAATTTGATGGAATCTAAAAATAACTATACAGGAAGCGTTCCGGAATTGAAATTTTATATTAGTGTAATATTTTTAAAAACAATAAAATTCAAAAATTAAAGTATCCGCTGATGAACAAGAAAGAATACGAAAAGAAAAAAATTCCGATACTGATGCTTACCACCGAAGCACAAGAAAAAAAGAAACTACAAGCAAAAGAAGCCGAGCAACAGGTTGGATAACAAAACCATGTTCTCCGGACAGATTAATATTCGCAGTCAAAAAAA
>JAOZMN010000108.1 GCA_029934265.1 Bacteroidales bacterium | reverse complement strand
TTTTTCGAGTTGCCTTCTATTTATTTTGTTGCAGGCATCGGTATTATGGCTTCTGTTGCATTGATGATGAATTCCATACAGTCGATTGCCAAATTTTTGGGTTTTGTCGTTCTTTTGATGGGCGGAGCATTTATTGCAACAAGCGTAAGTTTAAGTCCTGATTATTCACAAGTTCTAAAAGGAAGTGTAATACCTACTTTCCCTGTGGGTTCGGGTATGCTTATCGTAGGCTTGATAGGAACGACCGTAATTCCTTACGATTTATTTTTGGGTTCGGGAGCTGTCGATAAAAAACAAAGCATAGGTGAAATGCGTTTCGGATTATCAGTTGCAGTAATTCTCGGAGGCATAATTTCCATGTCAATTGTCGGCATAGGAAACGCACTTACCGAAGGAATGAGCCAAGCAGATAAAATGCAACAAGACCTTGATTATGATATGCTTAAAGGAGTTTTGGAAATATATACAAATGAGTATTCCGTGTATGTTTTCGGTTTCGGAATGTTTGCCGCCGGTTTTTCATCTGCAATAACTTCACCGCTGGCTTCTGCAATTACGGCAAAAAGTTTGTTCAGCAAACCGTCCAATGCTAAAAGGTGGGAGCCTAATGCAATTTATTTCAAACTGACAGCTTTTGGAGTTCTCGGAGTCGGTCTTTTCTTTGGCTTTATGGATATAAAACCCGTACCGGCAATACTTGTAGCACAGGCTTTTAATGGCTTGCTTCTTCCCCTTATAACAATATTTCTAATTTATGTTGTAAATAATCCGAATTTAATGGGAAAAGAACACGTTAATGGATTTGTTTCCAACATATTACTGTCTTTTATTCTTTGGGTAACTTTGATATTGGGTTCTAATCAGATAGTTAAAGCAATAATTACTGCTTTGGAAATAGAAATTAAAAACGATAATAATATTTTAATTCCGGTAATTTTTGCAACATTTATCGTTGCAGGCGGTATAATATTTTTCATATACCGAGGAAAAATTAAAACGAAGAAAATGCTTTCACAAGAAATCTAATTTTCAACCCCTCTCTATACTTTCCGGAAGTGTCAAAATTCCAAATCCATTCTTTATCGGCTTTTTTTGCGGGTAATTCTGTATATATCAAATCTTTTTCGGCTGTTTTATTATTATCCTTATCATAATTAATTTCAACACAGTCGCTTATTAAACACGATTTACTCGCCGGCAACATTTTTATATGATTTTCCTGTATTCTTTTTCTGAAATTATCTATTTCATTTTTTTCATAATTACATTTTTTTTCAAGATAGCTTAAAAGCAATATATCTAACTGATTTAAAATATTTAACGAAATCGTAAAATCAGGAAAGTAGTCCGAAGGGAAATCTGCAAACGGATTTTTCGCTTCTAATTCGGAAAGAGATTTATTTTTATTTTTTTTTACATGAAAATATAAATTTTCAGCAAAACCGGTAATGTCGGCTTCTATAAGTGTAAGATTCTTATAATCAAGGGCTTTCTTTTTTATTTGTGAAGGGTGCAAAATATCTACAAAATAAACTTTATCAAACATTTTACATAACTCTTCGGTCGGCAAATCAAGCCACCAGCCGGAACCAAATACAGCAACCGAAGATTTTTCACTGTTTTCAACAGCTTTCAAAATAAAATCTTTTGTATTTTTCAGATGCGATTCCCAGCCTCCGTCTTCATTTATATATCTGTTTATAATTCCCTCTTGGTCAGATTTAAAGCCTAATTTTCTCAGTATTTTTTTGTTCATATCTTAAACCCGATTATTGTAATATCGTCTATTTGTTCCGTATCGCCTTTCCATTTATCTATTTCTTTATCTATAAAATTTTCTTGCTCATTAAACTCTGATTTACAGGTATTTAACATTATCGACAAAAGACGTTTTTTACCAAGTTTTTCATTTTGGGAATTATCAAAAAGGTCGGTAACTCCGTCCGTAAAAATATAAAACTTATCGTTTTTTTGAATATTAACAGTGTTATTGCGAAACGGACGCTCTTTAAACCAAACCGAAACCGGCATATTATCAGGTTCTACGATTTCAATTTGTTCCGAATTATCGGATATTTTATGTAATCCTATATTTGCACCGGCAAATTTTGCAGTCATGTTTTTTCTGTCGATTTTCAATACGCACATATCCAAACCATCAGTAATATTATCTTCCAAACTTTTTTGATTTAAAGTTTTTTTGATATTTGTCCTCATATATTCAAGAACCAAAGAAGGATTTGATTTAACAATTCCAAGTGGAATTTGGTTAAGTAAAGTTATTGACATTATACTGATAAGAGCACCCGGAACGCCGTGTCCGGTGCAATCGGCTAAAATAACAACCACTAATTCTTCAATTTCAAAAATTTTAAAAAAATCTCCACTCAAAACATCTTTCGGGTGAGAAATAATAAAATTTTCAGGGAAAGTTTTATTTAAAATAAAAGGGGGCGGAAGTATTTCCTGCTGAATACTTTTAGCGTATAAAATGCTATCTGTATATTTTTTGTTTAATCCTTCTAATTCTGCTACCTGCTTTTTTATAATATTGTTTGCTCTGTAAAGTTTAAGATGAGTATTTACTCTTGCACATAATTCTTCCTTTCGGAAGGGTTTAACAATATAATCAGAAGCCCCAAGATTAAAGCCTTTTACTATATCTTCGGTTTCCGTTTTTGCAGTAAGAAATATTATCGGAATATCTCTTGTTTCCGGATTTGCTTTTATTTTCATGCAAACTTCAAAGCCGTCTATTCCGGGCATCATTATATCTAATAATATTAAACATATTCGGTTCTCTTCTAATGTTTTAAGAGCATGGTATCCATTTAAGGACAATAATGTTTCATGCCCTTTTTGTTTTAGAAATTCACTTGCAATTTCTAAATTAAAACGGTTGTCATCAACTATTAATATGTGTGCCGTATTCTTATTCAATTTAAGTTCGTAATTTATCTGTTTTTTTTGTTTTTTTGTAAAATGAATACAACAAAGTTATATAAAAAATCTTTAAATAAAGAATTTTTAAGTGTAAAAGAGGGCTTATTTCTTTATGAAAATGCTCCTACAGCCGAACTTACTGCTATCGGTAATGAATTAAGGTTACAATCACAAACCAAAGAGAATAAAAATTTTGTCGGTTGGATAATCGACCGAAATGTAAATATTACAAATGTTTGTATTGCATCGTGTAAATTTTGTAATTTTTACAGTCGTCCCGGTGCACCGGATATTTATATTACTACTTTGGAAGAATATCGTGAAAAAATTAAAGTTCTTAAAGAATACGACGGCAATCAATTACTTCTGCAAGGAGGTTTGCACCCTAAACTCGGTTTGAAATTTTATCGAAAATTATTTTCCGATTTGAAAGAAATAGATAAGGATATAAAACTACACGCACTCGGACCGGCTGAAATTCATCATATTGCAAAAATAGATAAAACTTCTTACAAAGATGTTTTACAAAAATTAATAAAATCCGGAATGGACAGCCTACCCGGTGCAGGAGCAGAAATACTTTCAGACAGAGTACGAAAAATCGTATCCAAAGGGAAATGTACTGCAACGCAGTGGTTAGATGTTATGCGAGAGGCTCACAAACAGAATATTACAACATCGGCAACCATGATGTTCGGGCATATTGAAACTCACAAGGAAAGAATGGAACATTTTTTGAAACTAAGACAAGTACAAGCCGAAAAACCGGAATATTCAGACGGATTTACTGCATTTATTCCTTGGCCGTATCAGGACGAAGGCACACAATTAAACAAAGAGTCCGGTATTGTAAATACCGTTACAGCAGATGAATATATACGAACAATCGCACTGGCAAGAATAATGATGCCGAATATCAAAAATATACAAGCATCATGGCTGACAGTCGGCAAAGAAACCGGGCAACAAGCTCTTCACGCCGGAGCAAATGATTTCGGTTCCATTATGATAGAAGAAAATGTAGTATCAAAAGCCGGAGCAAATTACAGCTTTTCGGCAAATGAAATACAAGAAGCAATCAAAGAAGCCGGATTTATTCCTGCAAAAAGAAATCAAAAATACGAGTATTGTTAAACTTTTTTACGTATAAAACTTTGCCAAAGTTGATTCCTGTAACACTTTTTGAAAAGGGTAGTAAAACAAACTTGTCAAAAAAATATTTTTTTAAGATATTTTCGGATTTAATTTATATATTTGCCAATCAGGAAAATAATATTCTTTTACAGAATAATTATAAAATCTTATACGCATGAAAATAAAAGGTAAAATATTTGTGTTTGTAATGACCACGGCATCACTTATTTTTTTCGGTGTTGTGTATATATTAAGTTACGGTTCACAAAAAAACGAAATTACCAATGCCAAAACATTAGCGGAAGTTTATGCAAAACAATCAGCAGGAATTACAAAATCAATTTTAGAATCCGACCTTGCAACCGCCAATACCATAGCACAAAACTTTGCGGAATATGACAATTTTGAAGGCTCTACACGATTCAAAATTTTCGGAGGAATGTTATTAAGACATCTAAAAAACAAGAAAAAATATAATTCGACTTGGGTATCGTGGGACTTAGCCGCACTCGATAAAAGCTACGATAAACCTTTTGGAAGAAGACGAGAAAATTTCTCAAAAAAAGGAAATACAATCACAACCAGAATTGATACCGTAGAAGCAACCGGTTATAAATATAAAGATTTGTTTTATAAATTAAAAATAAGCAAACAAAATGATTTTATACTTGACCCTTACAAAGATAAATACGGAACAGATAAACTGGCAGACTCGATACTGGTAACTACAATAATTTCCAAAATACAAACAGGAGACGATTTTATCGGAATTGTTGGTATTGATATGGAACTTAAAGGTATTCAGGATATTATAAACAATAAAATTCCGTTTGAAAACAGTGAAATGTTCTTACTTGCCAATAATGCAACTTTTGTGGCACACAGTAACCCCAAATTAATAGGTGAAAAAATTAGTAATTTATACAAAGATGTTACATTAAGTTCCAAAATTGCAAATAGTATCAGAACAGGCGAATTTTATTCATTCAACAATAAAGATAAGGACGGTAAGGTAACAGGTTATACCGTTTTTGCTCCAATTAAACTGACAAATACTTATTCGCCATGGAGTATAGGGGTTACTGTTCCGAATAAAGCCATCACAAAAAATGCAAATAAGCGGTTTTTATACAGCTTGTTACTCGGACTTGGAGGTCTTATAATATTGGTAATTGTTATTTATTTAATTTCCGAAAATATTACACGCCCCATAAAAACAGTAATAGATGTAATACAAAAACTCGGGAAGGGAGAGATAGACAAATCAAACAAAATTCCGGTCAAAAATCGTAAAGACGAAATGAGTAATGTTGCTCGTTCGGTAAATTCTTTGATAGACTCCTTGAATATGACCGCAGAATTTGCCATAAAAGTAGGACGAGGCGATTTTACTTCCGATTATAAAGCAATGAGCGACCACGATGTACTTGGTAATGCCCTGTTGGAAATGCGTTCAAACCTTAAAGATGCTCAAAAAGTAAGAGAGAAAAGCATATCGGCGGCAAACAAGCGAGACTGGTCGCAATACGGAATTGCTGAAATAAGTGAAATATTGCAGAAAAATTATCGAAATCTCGGAGAGCTTTCATATACAATTATTTCTAATTTGGTAAAATATTTGAACGCAAGTCAAGGTGCAATTTTCTTTACCGAAAAGAACGAAGAAACAGGCAATCTTTATCTTAATCAAAGAGCAACTTACGCTTTTGAAAAACGCAAACAATTAATAAGTAAAATCGAGTTTGGAGAAAACCTAATAGGTAGATGTGCTAAAGAAAAAGAAATTATTTTACTGGAAGATATACCCGAAGGATACACTTATATAACTTCCGGTCTTGGTGAAAATACTCCGAAAGTTCTTTTGTTATCGCCACTTTTTATAGAATCAAAAGTTTACGGAGTAATTGAAATTGCATCATTCCGAAAAATAGACGAATATCAAGTAGAATTTATTAAAGACGTAAGCGAAAGAATTGCATCAGTAATATCCAATATTCAGATTAACGAAGAAACAGAAATATTGCTTGAACGTGCAAAAAAACAAAGAATAGAGCTCGAAGAGAAGGAAGAAAAAATGGCAAAAACAATAGCCGAATTAAGAAGAGTAAAAGATGTAATTACTATTAAGGACACTGAAAGTAAAGGAATTATGTCAGCTTTGGTTTCTACGGTTTCCGTTGTTTTTTACGATAAGATAGGAAGAGTTACGGATATGAACCAAAAAAATCAAGAAATATTCGGTATAACAAAAAAAGATTATCTCGGAAAAACCCAATTTCAATACCTTCCGGAAGCAAAAGAAGACAGAAAATGGTTTAAAGAATTTTGGGACGACCTTAGAAGCGGCAAACAAAGAGACAAAGAATATTATGTTAATTTTAAAGGTAAAGAACTTTTTTTGCACGAAACATACACACCGATATTCGACAAAGAAGGAAATGTAGAGAAAATTATAAATATAGGTATAGATATAACAAAACAAAAACTTTTAGAAAGAGAACTTGGAAATGCGAAAATTAAAAAACGATGAATTATTTAGAAAAACAGAAGAAGAATTTAAGCAAGCCGACAAAAAGAAAATCACGATAATTCTTGATAATATAAGAAGCCTTAATAATATCGGTTCAGTTTTTCGCACAGCAGACGCTTTTTTATTGGAACAAATATTTCTTTGCGGAATTACAGGAACTCCTCCTCACAACGACATACGAAAAACCGCAATCGGTGCCGAAAAAACAGTAAATTGGCAATATTTCGACAAAACCGAAGATGCAGTAAAATTACTTCTCGAAAAAAACTACACAATATATTCCGTAGAACAAGCCGATAAAAGTATCAAATTACAAGATATTAAAATATCCAAAACCGAAAAATATGCCCTCGTATTCGGAAACGAAGTAAAAGGCGTTGGTGCCGAAATCGTAAATATTTCGTCCGGCTGTATTGAAATTCCGCAAGAGGGAACAAAACATTCGCTTAATATATCAGTTTGTGCCGGAATGGTTTTATGGGAATTTTATAAACAAATGATGAGTTCAGTCTAAAAAGTAGATTTTCTTGAAAATCAGACCCTTAGGGTTTTAAGTAACAAGCTGTAAATTAAATATTTAGATTTGTTAAATTTTGTTAAACCAAACCCTAAGGGTCTTTTTATACCGAACTCAATAATTGAAGGCTAATAATTTGATAGCGTAAATTAATGGTGACTTTGTTTAATATTTTCAGTAGCTACGGGATTTATCCCGTAGTTAAAATAGCCACAAACATCGGGCTTTAGCCCAAGCTATTAGATAATTAAGGGCTAAAGTCCAATGTGTGTGATGTTTATTTTTCTACGGCATAAATGCCTGAAAAGTCACCATTAATTTACCTTATCAATAATTTAAAGTCTTTAAAGCTCATGTAATTAATACCATTTTTTTAAGCAGATACAATTATACGAAAAAAATTATGCAAGAGTACTTAGACAGAATACAAAATATTTTTTTTATAGGAATAGCCGGAACAGGAATGAGTGCAATAGCTCAATATTTGGCAGAATCCGGCAAAAAAATATCCGGTTCCGACCGAGATTTCGGGAATAATCGAAACCTTGATACCAAAAATAAATTAGAAGAATTAAATATAAAATGCTTTCCGCAAGATTGTTCCGGAATTAACGATAAAATTGAACTTGTAGTAGTTTCAACAGCCATAGAAAAAACAGTGCCGGAATATAAATTGGCATTAGAACTTAAAATTCCGATAATAAAAAGAGCCGAATTATTATCTGTAATTGCCGAAACAAAATGCAGTATTGCAATATCCGGAACTTCCGGAAAATCGACCGTTACGGCAATGACTTATCATATTTTCGATTATGCAAATTATAAACCCTCCTTAATTACCGGAGCAGGTTTAATATCGCTTCAAGAAAAAGGCAAAATCGGAAATGCAATTTACGATTCGGGCAAACACCTTATAATAGAGGTCGATGAATCCGACGGTTCGATAGTAAAATACAAACCCGAACTCGGAATTATCCTGAATATTGACAAAGACCACAAAGAAATTTCCGAACTTATAGATTTGTTCGATGAGTTTCGACACAACGTAAAACATACTCTTATTGTTAATGCAGATGACGATAAATGTCTGTTTTTTTCCGAAAGTAAAAAACATAATTTCGGTTATCTGAGCGACTCCGGAATAAGAGCTTCCGATTTCCGACAAGAAGGTTTTAAAATAAATTTCAAAATAAATAAATACGATTTTGAACTTCACACTCCCGGATTTCATAACATGATGAATGCCGTTGCCGCAACCGCATTGGCATTTCATGCAGGAATTTCGATAGAAACATCGGCAAAAGCATTAAAAAATTATCAAGGAATTTCTCGCCGGCATCAAATCGTCGGCAAAAAAAACGGAATTACTTTAATTGATGATTATGCTCATAATCCGGCAAAATTATCGGCTTCCATACAAGCCTGCCAAACAACCGGCGGAAAATTAATCGTTTATTTCCAACCGCACGGCTACGGACCGACAAAATTTCTCAGAAAAGAATTTGTAGCTGAAATTTCTAAATCGTTAAGAAAAAACGACCAAATTTATATGTCGGAAATTTACTATGCCGGCGGAACTGCAAGCAAAGATATTTCT
>JAOZMN010000107.1 GCA_029934265.1 Bacteroidales bacterium | reverse complement strand
ATAATTTATAAGAATTTCGAGTATATACCGGCGTTGCGAGCTTGTTATATTTAAAAGGTGAGAATTTGTAATTGAAACATTAAATAATTTGTGAAATATTTTACTGTTTTTTTCGTCAATAAAATTTTTGTGCTCGGGACGACCTATTGCAAAATATCCCCTCTCTAAATCAAAAACAGTACGACTTTCGGAAAAATTATCCGCAGGAAAAATACCAAGAAATTTTGAATAATAAAATAAAAAAATCAGATGAAAATTTGAAATATTATTATCCGATAAATCAAATATTTTTATGGAATTTTCAATAAAATTAAATAAATTTTCATCAGGATTATTGTCTTTCAGCGTCTTATTTATTATTTCCGCCAACAAAACAGCAACTGAATTTTTAGCAAAATCACAATAAACAGAAGTCGCCGGTGAAGATGTTGAGTAATCTTTGAGCTTCTGTAAGCCTTCAGTTTTTTTTTGATATACTTGTAAATCAAGTATCGAAAAAGGCTGAATAAGATTTGTTCTTGCTCTGTTTTGCTTCGATTTACTTAAATATACCAAATAAGACTGCTTGCCGAATTTGTCTGTTAAGATACTGGTAATTATACTGTTATCTTTATGAGGAATTTTCCTTAAAACTATACCTTTAATATTATGTAACATAGTTTTTTTTTAATAGAATAAATTATCATTCAAATTTACTTTTATATAAAACTTTGCAGGCTTTATTTTTTGTCCTTTTTCGAATAAATACAACTCCTTTTTATCGGTAAGCATCGGATAGTGCGGATTTAGTTGTACTTTCATAAATTTCGGAAGAAAAATAACATCGTGAATTAAACGATTTTGCAAAGTGTGTCTTATTTTTTCCGAATCAATACCCGTATTCGCACCTACTATTTGCCTGTAAGCAAACATATATTGTCCGGAAAAATTTAAAATCCCATTTGAAAATTTTCCGTACTTACCATTTGTTATTTCACGGTACCCGTATTGCGAAGGATAGGAACTGCCTGTAATTCTTCTCGTTCCTCTTGGATTTCCTGTCCACAAAATTGCGTTTACTCCCAATTTGAAACCGTTTTTTTCTCCGGTAATGCCAAATAAATCGTCCGAAACATTTTCTGTATATGTAATTTTAATGGCGGCAGTTCTGAATTTATCGGAAGCAGGAGTTGCAAAAATATCATTTTCCGAAATTATATCAAATTTTCTTATTCCTAAACCGAGAGTTCCGGTAGCTTGCGAAGTTTCATACGAATTTCGATAAATATTGTATGAATATCCGATACTGAAAGGACGATAAGTATTATTTTCCGTTGTTCCGAAAAAGTAGCTTGTTTCGTCTTCCGGTTTTCCGTAAGAAAACAAAACACCTCCGTTAGCCTGAAATTCAAAACCTTTTTTACACGCACCAATCCCGGTAAAATCTCTGTTTAAAGCCGTTCGTAAATTAATTTGAATAAAATCGTAATACGAATACGATTGCAAAAACACTCCTACTCTGTTAGTATGTGTGCCTGCTGAAAACGATAAGCCTCCGGTAATTCCAAAGCCCGATTTTTCTTTTGTTTGTGAATAAATATTGTAATTTAAGAAAAAAAGAATTACTATTGTTACTAATAAATTTTGTACTGTTGAAATTAAAAAGTTTTGAAATCGGAAAATATTTAACATTTTTTCAATTTAAAATTAGGCTTTTTTTATTTATTTAGATTAAACAAAATTTACACTTAGAATTAAGATAATCAAATTATTAATTAGAATATAATTTTATATAATATTAAACAAATAATTATTTTTTTATGAAAATTCGTTTATTTTTAATATTTGCAATATTAGTCGGAATTTCCGGTGTTTCAAAGTCTCAAAAATCATTATTGCAATCCGGTCCGATGATAGGATATTGTGAAATGCGTGAGGCAATGCTTTGGGTACAAACAAAAGAAAGTGCAAAAGTCAAAATTTCGTATGAAAATATCGAAACAAAAGAAGTATTTTTTACAAATACGGTAACTACCGAAAAATCAAGTTCTTTTACAGCAAAATTACTTGCCGATTTAGTTTCGCCCGGTACAAAATACGAATATACTCTTTTCATTAACAACAAGAAAATAAATTTTGAATATCCTACATTTTTTGCCACTCCGAAAATATGGAAACACAGAGGCGATGCTCCCGATTTCAGTTTTATTGCCGGAAGCGGAACGTATATAAATGAAGAAAAATATGACCGTCCGGGTAAAGGATACGGGGGCGAATATAAAATTTTTGAAAGTATCGCAAACAAGAAAGCTAATTTTATGCTTTGGCTTGGCGATAACACATATTACAGAGAGTCGGATTGGTTTTCGGAAACCGGCATGAGAAAAAGATATACGCACACACGTTCCTTGCCGGAAATGCAAAAGATGCTCGCAACTATCGCAAACTATGCAATTTGGGACGACCACGATTACGGTCCGAACGACAGCGACAGAAGTTATATCATGAAAAATACTTCTTTGGAAATTTTCAAAAATTTCTGGGCAAACCCGACTTTCGGAGCAGGTGAAATTAAAGGAGCAATCACAATGTTTAATTATTCTGACTGTGATTTTTTTTTGCTTGATAATCGATTTTATCGCTCGCCGGACAAATTGGAATCGGAAAACAAAACAGTTCTCGGAAACGAACAACTGCAATGGTTGAAAGACGCTTTGGTAAACAGTAATTCTAATTTTAAATTTGTCGTAATGGGAGGACAATTTTTATCGACAAGTACAAGATATGAAACATATTCAAGTAATAATTTCAAAAAAGAAAGAGCCGGTATTTTAAGGTTTATTGAAGTAAACAAAATTAAAAATGTAATTTTTATATCCGGCGACAGGCATTATTCTGAAATATCGGCATTGACCGAAACAGATTATCCTGTTTACGATATAACTTGCTCGCCACTAACGTCAAGGGCGGGTTCGGAAGAGTTGGTAAAAGAAATATCTAACCTATTACAAATTAGAAATTCTTTAATCTGGCAAAGAAATTTTACTGTTTTTACAGTTTCGGGAAGTAAACAAGAAAGAAAATTAAATATTATTTATTTCGATTCAAACGGTAAAGAATTGTATAAATACGAAATCAAACCAAATAATGACAATAAATAAACCGGATAAAGAAAAGATATATCAAAAAACGGCAAATTTGTGTTCAAAAACTGAAAAATGTCGGTCGGATATTTATAACAAATTGATAAAACAAAATATATCCTCAGATGATATAAATTATATTGTTGAAAAACTTGTAAAACAGGACTTTATAAACGAAAAACGTTATGCGGAAGCATTTGTAAACGATAAGTTTAAATTCAATAAATGGGGAAAAATTAAAATAAAAGCACATCTTAAAAATAAGAAAATAAATGATTTGAATATAAACAAAGCAACTGAGAATATTAACAATGAGGAATATTACGAAACTGCACGAAAATTAATTGCAGAAAAATCGAAAAATTTGAACGAGCCGGACGAATATAAAAAAAAGATTAAAATACTCAATTTCATGGCAAGCCGAGGATTTGAACAAGAAATTATAAGGTCGTTAATTTATTTAACAGAGTAAAAACCGCACTTGTAATATATTGATAATATGATTATTATGCAAGAGTACTTATTATCTCTATCAGAAAAAATTATTTAAGCATGAAAATTGCAATAATCGGAGCAACCGGACTTGTCGGACGTGTGATGCTCGAAGTACTTAAAGAACGGAAATTTCCGCTAACGGAATTAATACCGATAGCATCGGAAAAATCGGTCGGGAAGAAAATAATTTTTAATTCTTCCGAATACGAAGTTTGCAATATCGAAGACGGATTAAAAAAACGTCCGAATATTGCACTTTTTTCGGCAGGTTCGGAAATTTCGAGAAAATTTGCGGAAAAATTTGCGGAAAAAGGTACTTATGTCGTCGATAATTCTTCGGCTTGGCGACAAGATAAAAGTAAAAAATTAATTATACCGGAAATTAACGGTAATGCACTTACTGATAGAGATTTAATAATTGCAAATCCGAATTGTTCGACAATTCAAATGCTGATGGTTTTGCACCCTCTTCATAAAAAATACGGAATAAAAAGAATTATAGTTTCGACTTATCAATCTGTTTCAGGCTCCGGAGTCGGCGGAATCAGACAGTTAGAAGATGAGGCAAAAAATATTCAGGGCAGAAAACAATACCCGTATCCGATATACAAAAATTGTATTCCTCAATGTGATGATTTTCTTGAAAACGGATACACGAAAGAAGAAATGAAACTTGTAAATGAAACCCATAAAATCTTTAACGATTACAGAATAAAAATATCTGCAACAGCAGTAAGAGTACCGGTTTCGGCAGGGCATTCGGAAGCCGTAAATGTGGAATTAGATGAAAATTTCGACACAAAAGAAATAATCAAATTATTGCAAGAAACAAAGGGTATAAAAACGTTTGCACAAGCAAATAAATATCCGATGCCGATAGATTGTAAAAATAAAGATGATGTTTTTGTAGGAAGAATCAGGCAAGATTTATCGAACGAAAAAGCCCTTAATATGTGGATAGTTGCCGATAATTTGCGAAAAGGAGCAGCTACGAATACCGTACAAATTGCCGAGCTTTTAATAAAGAACTTTTAAAATTTATTTCACCAAATGTTCACCCTTTTGCTTCCGAATCGTCATTTTCAATTTTTGCCATAATTGAACTCAATGCAAGTCCGGAAATCATGTGCCAAACACCCCAGACGGAAACTATAAAAGCTGCTCCACCGTATCCTGGTGGGAAAATTTTGTTGCTGAAAATTAATATTAATGCTATTCCCGAATTTTGTATGCCGGTTTCGATAATGATTGTTTTTTTGTCGTATATGCTTAACTTTGTGAGCTTTCCTGATATATAACCTATAAGAAATGCCGAAAAATTGTGAATTATGACAATTGGAAGAACGAGCAATATATATTTCAAAAATAATTCTTTGTTTGCAAAAATAGCACCAAGAATAAAAATGGCAAAAAACACAAAAGATACAGCTTTTATCGGTTTGAATATTTTTTGAGCAACTTTTGGATATTTATTTGCAACCCATAAGCCTGCAAAAAGAGGTACTCCCATCAAAAATAGAATTGTTTTCAAGACTTCAAAAAACGGAATTTCTACCGGATTAGCAAGCGGTAAAGTGCTGATATACATTGTCCCCCAGAAGGTGAAATTTAATGGAGTCATTATAATGGAAGCCATATCCGAAAAGGCGGTAAGACTTACAGATAAGGCTACATTTCCTTTGGCAATGGAAGTTATAAGATTTGAAATATTGCCTCCCGGACAAGCTGCCACAAGCAACATTCCGAGCGAAACGGAAACCGGCAATTCTGCAAAAAAAACAATAAGAAAAGTAGCGGAGGGCATTAATACAAATTGCGAAATTATCCCTGTAATAACGGATTTCGGATTTTGAGCTATCTCATAAAAATCTTTTCGCTTAATTCCCAACGATACGCCAAACATGATAAATGCTATAACTATACTCATCATAAACAGTCCGGATTCACTGAAATTGAGTGCGAAACCGTTTAAGTTTTCAAGAGATTTAAAGTAGTTTTTGAGCATTAAGTAATTGATTATTCTTGATTGTAGATTTAGGATTTTTAAAAGCCTTAATTCAGCATATATTTATACAAAAAATTATCCGAACTTCCTACAACTACGGAAAAACCTTCGTTTTCGGAAAATCTTGTTATGCGAAATTCTGTTTTTCCTCGTAACGGAAAGCCGGGAAAAAGCTCTTCTTCTTTATTAATCATAAAAATTTCGCCTTCATATTCGGAAAGTAATCCGATTTGAATATTTTTATCCGAAAACTTATAAATACTCGGAATAATCACCGATTCCGATTCGCAACTGTAAGATGTAATCTCTTCTTTATTTCTGTTGAAAATTTCTAAATTATTTTTATCCGCAAAAATAAATTCCGGAATTTTATCGCCGGTTATGTCTCTGTAATAAAAATAATGCTTGGGTGAATAATTTTTTATGTTTATTTTGGTAACATTTCCGTCGGCAAGGTAAATAAAAACCGGTTGTCCTATATTATTGGTTGTTACAAGTCTTGCTTTGATATTTTTTGAGGCTTTTTCCAAAAAGAAAGAGCTATTTTCGCCGACATCAAATTCATGTTTCGGAATAACTCTTCGCTCTCCTTTACGATTTAGTATATAGACAGTTCGCTTGTCGGTAAAAACGATATAATCTTTACCGTCATTTTTAAAATATTGAATATTGTCTGTAACAATATCTGCGGTTTTGTTGAATTTCCAACCCTCAAGCAGTTTTCCTTTTTTATCGAATAATCGTACTCTCATATCTTGGGTTGCAATCAAAATTCGATAATCTTTATCGTTGTCGTAATCGAATACGGAAACGGAATTAGTAGCCGGCGAACTTAAACGGATAGGATAGCCTTCGACATAATTTCCTTTTCTGTCCATCAGGTGTATGTGCTTTTTGGTATTGAATAAATATTGTAATTTGAAATTCTTATAATAGTCAATTTGTTTTACATCGCCTATTATTTTATCGGAAATTTGCCTTCTCCAAACAATTTCTCCGTTTTTATTTATCAGATATATTTTATTATTATCGTCCTGAACCAAAACTTCTTTTTCTTTATTAATATGATTAAGAACAATTTGAGGTCTGTTGCTTACTGTTGTGTCCAATTCGCATTCCCAAACGGTTTCCTTACTGTTTACTCTTCCCGAAAAATTAAATTGAATAGAAGAATAAGCTACTTTTTCTCCGGAAATAAATTGAAAAACAGGTCCTTTCAAATATCTGAAAAAGTACATATCGTTACTGATATTTTTTGCATATTCTTTTTTAACATTTGGAATTATTATGTTTTCGAGATGAGAAATATCCGTGTATGCCAAAAAAGCGGATTCTTCGGAAATCAAATATAAAAGTTCTCTGTTTTTGACTTTACTTTTGAATAAATCACCCTTTCGCAGTGTTGCCGACAGAGTTTTAAGCGAATTGTCTTTATCTGAAAATATTATGTAATCGTCCGTAAACATATAATACTTTTCTTTTATTCCGGAAAAAACTTCGCCAAAATGTAATTTCAAAAAAGTTGAGTCTTTTAAAGATTTAATTTTTTCGGTACTTTCTATGGATATTTTATCCATAAATTTTTTTGCTTTGTCGAAATCTGTTATTTTCAGATATGCAAAATTATTGTAATTTTTACCGTTTTTGTTTACATCTTCAATAAGATAAGCTAATGAAGAGCCGGTAAATTTGTACATATTATTTTTTTTGTAGTTGATTTTGAATTTATCGTAAAAGATTTTTAAATTTCCTTGGTAATTGTTTGCAGTTTTGGTGGAGGCAAGAAAATCGAAATATTTTTTCTCGAAAACTTTACCGTTTTCCATACCGAGTATTATAAAACTTGCGGTTTTTTTCGGAAAAACATCAATAATATCATTGTCCGGCAAGGATTGTTTGGAAAATATTTGTAAATACTTGGATTCTTGCGAAGTAAAACCGGTAATTTGTATGTTGTCGTAGCCGAGTTTTATGTCCAATGCCGACCAGATGCCGAAATTTTTCAGAAAAAGGACTTTATTTTTTGCTTTTTTGTCGAGAACTCCGGCGACAGCCTTTGAAAACACTTCGTAGTTTATGTATAAAGTTGCATCAGAGCTTGAACTTAATGTTTGATATATATTTTGAAATTCGATATTCGATGATATGGAAACTCCTTTTGTTGCTTGTCTTACAGCTCTTTCTATAACAGTTTCGGAAGAACTCAGCAGAAAGTAATCGTTGCAAAAACTGTAATACATTTTTGTTTGTTCTGTTTCGATGAAGTTTATAAATTGTCCATCGTAAGGTCGGGCTTGCCTGTTCAAACTGTCCAAAAAATTTTCTGCTATAAAACTTTTCAATTTGTTGTTTAGTATTTCGTTGGTAAAACCGATTGTATATAAAAGTGCGAGGTTTTCTTTGCCGATAAGATGTCCGGATATAATTACTTTGTTTTTTGAAAGTACTTTTTTTATTCGGTTGTCATTTTTTGTCAATGAGTCGATAAAATTTATATCTCTAAAAAAATAAGCAAGCAAATTACTTTTTTGAGCTTTCTCGTAAAAACTTTCATTGTTTTTTATTTTTTCGGTAAATTCCGGAATATCATCTATTTCAAAAATAAAAGCAGGGTTGAGGGGGACTGCATTTATTGCCAAAGGTATCGGCTTTTCCGATGAACTCATAAAAACGGTGGCAATTATGATAATGAAAATCGCCAGTCCGGCAATTGCAAGGGCTATTTTATTGTTCTTGAGCATTTATACTGTAAATTTTGAAGTTTTCGGGGTGAACTTATTTTTATTTATTTACCGGATTGGGTATATTAAATACAGAAACAAGTAAATAAGTAGTCTAACTAAAGTTTTTCCGCATTTGTAATGTTATACTATTTTAAATATCAATAAATTACACACTTGACTTTGCCCCATTAAATAGGTCGAAGACCTTAGTCTTATTTTAATAGTTCGTCTATCCTGCTTGCATAATCCAAAGAATCGTCGATATAAAATTTTAGTTCCGGAACTTTTCTTAACTGATTTCGAGTTATTTTTGCAAGTTCGTGTCTTATACTTTTATTTTCACTCTCAATTATTTTCATTATTTTATCTTTTTCACCATTTGTAAAAAAACTTAAATAAACAT
>JAOZMN010000488.1 GCA_029934265.1 Bacteroidales bacterium | reverse complement strand
TCATGCGGGTAATATTCCGGCTTTTTCGGCTTTTCTTGAAGGTAAATTATTCAGGAAATCAAAATCAATTCGTCCTGCACCCTCAATTATTATATCAATAAGAAAATAAGCCAAAATTAATATCCCGATAAGGGTAGAAAAAATACCTACGGTCTTAAAACTGTTATCTTTAAATTTATTTATTGTAGAATTTAACATAAAATTTTTATTTTTTTACTCGTATGCTTGTCGAAATTTCTTTTTAAAGAAAAAACTAATTGTATTCATCAAAAAAGTAAGAATAAAAAGAGTTATTCCTGCGGCAAAAATTGTTTGATATTCAATAGAACCATATCTTACATCACCCAGACTAACTTGTACGATATAAGTTGTAATAGTCTCGACGGCAACGGTAGGGTCTAAAGTCAGCACAGGTTGTTGCCCTGCTGCTATTGCCACTATCATGGTTTCGCCTATAGCTCTGGAAATAGCAAGTATCACCGATACTACGATTCCTGAATTTGCAGCAGGAACGATTACTTTAAAAGCTGTCTGGAAACGAGTTGCCCCCATTCCGAAAGATGCTTTTCTCAAACTGTCCGGCACGGCTCGCATTGCATCTTCACTTAACGATGAAATTATGGGAATTATCATTATTCCCATGACAATTCCTGCCGAAAGCGAGTTAAATCCCGATATTTCGGGAAACAGCATTTTCAAAAACGGTGTAACTGTCATCAGTGCAAAAAAACCGTAAACTACCGTTGGCACTGCCGCAAGAATTTCTAACATTGGTTTTACTTTTGTGCGAAATTTAATACTTGCATATTCCGACAAATAAACAGCAATTATTAATCCCAACGGAAGTGCAACAATTATTGCAATTCCGGTTGTAAGAAATGTTCCGCTCAAAAGTGGCAATATTCCGAAATGCTTACTTGCAAATAAAGGTGTCCATTTGGTTCCGGTGATAAATTCCACTATCGAAACTTCTCGAAAAAATTGTATGGATTCCGACAGTAAAACAATTAATATTCCCACCGTTGTAAGAACTGTAACCATTGCACACAAAAATAGTGAGAATTTAATTATTTTTTCGTAGTTTTTTTGCATTAATAATATTTTATTATTTTCGTTTTGAAATTTTAAGTAACAAAGGGTAATTTCCGGCATTCAGACCCTTAGGGATTGAAGTAAATAACCATAAATAAGACATTTAGATTTGTCTGTTTTTGTTAAATTAAACCCTAAGGGTCTTTTTATACCGAACTCATCATTGTACCATTATTTTACCTTACTTTTTATTTTTCTCCAAAAATTTACTGAATTTGTTTTTTTCCGTATCGTATTTAATTTCCGGAAGGGCGATATATCCTACATCGGGAACAAGTTCGCCGGCTTTTTTCAAATAAAATTCTACAAATTTCACTACTTCCGGACGCTTGATTGATTTACTGTTTACATATATAAATATTGGACGAGAAAGCGGAGTATAAATTTTTTCGGAAACGGTTTCAACAGTCGGAATTACTCCGCCCGAACCGGCATCAACAGCAACAAGTTTGAGTTTATCTTTATTTTCTTTATAGTAAGCCAATCCGAAAAATCCCATTGCATATTTATCGGTTGCGATGCCTTGCACCAAAACATTATCATCAGAACTGTTTGTATAATCTCCCCTACTGCTACCACTCTCGCCGACAATAACTTCAGTAAAATAATCATAAGTTCCGGAAGCCGCATCAGGTCCGTAAAGATTGATTTTTTTGTCGGGCCAGCCTTCTCGTATATCCGACCAATTCATTATTTTTCCTTCGGCAGCAGGTTCCCATAGCTTTTTAAGTTCTTCTGTGGTAATGTCTTTTGTCCAATCGTTTTCCGGATTTATAAGTACTGCCAATCCGTCATAAGCTATTGTAAGCTCGACATAATTTATACTGTTTTGAGTACAAATTTCAGCTTCTTTATTTTTTATCGGACGAGACGCATCACTAATATCAGTTTCTCCTACGGCAAATTTTTTAAAACCTCCACCTGTTCCTGAAATTCCTATCGTAACTTTTACCTCACTTGCAACGGTTCTGAATTCTTCCGCCACAGCTTCCGTTACCGGATAAACAGTACTCGAACCGTCAATTTTTATGGTTCCGCTCAATTCCGTTTTTTCTCCTCCCTCCGATGTTCCGGATTGCTCGCTTCCTCCACAGGAAACAAAAAATATTGCAATTAATGCAATTACAGACAAACATACTTTTTTCATTTTTTTCATTTTAAATGTTGAGTTCAGTCTAAAAAGTATATTTCTTCGCAATCAGACCCTTAGGGTTTTAT
>JAOZMN010000106.1:4380-8821 GCA_029934265.1 Bacteroidales bacterium | reverse complement strand
TTAGTTACAAACTAACTGAAATAAAAAAAACGTAGAAAAATTCTACGCTTAGCACTTAATTTTTTTGTAACTAACTACGCCAAACTATAGAACTGTTAATTTTAAAAAACTTGGTTATAATCATATTACATTAGAAAAATATCTATAGAAAATGTTTCCAAACTTCCATACACATACAGAATATTGCGACGGCAAAGGTTCGCCTGAAGATTACATCAAAGAAGCCGTCAAATTAAAATTGCCGGCTCTCGGTTTTTCCGGACACGCCCCTGTTCCCTTTGATTCGTGGTGGAATATGAGTGAAAATGATTTTGAAAAATATCGTTTGGAAATATCGTTTTTGAAAGAAAAATATAAAAACAAACTTGAAATTTATACTGCCGTTGAAGCCGATTTTATTCGTGATTTAGTAAAACCTTCCGACTTCAAAGACAAAAATTTAGATTATATTATAGGAAGCGTACATTACTTGTACCCCGAAAATGCCGATAAACCTTATGATTTTATTATTTCGCCGGAAGTTTTCAAGGAAGTTTTATCAAAATTTTATCAAAACGACATCAAAAAACTTATCAAAGATTATTACAGACAAATAAATTTAATGATAGAATCCGGTTCGGTTGATATTGTCGGGCATCTCGACCAAGTTCAAAAATTCAATAAAAACAATTTATTTTTTGACGAGAAAAAAGACTTCTATATGCCGATTGTCTGTGAAACTCTTGATTTAATTTCAGAAAAAAAACTTATTTTAGAAATCAATACAAGAGGAAAATTAAAAAAGCAATTAGAAAACTTTTTTCCTTCAACTCAAATAATTATTGAAGCAAAAAAAAGAGATATTACATTTATGCTTAATGCCGATGCTCACAAACCGGAAGAATTAAATTCTTATTTTCCGGAAGCAAAAGCGTATCTTTCCAACTTAGGAATTAATGAACTTGCAGTTTTTGAGAAAGGTAAAATTTACAAAAAAACAGTCTCAAAATCCATATAATTACTTACACTTTTCATAAAAGGAACTTCTGCAAAAACGGCTTTCGGGAAATTTTCGTTTAAATATTCCTTAAAAATCACTTTGCTGTCTTCTGATATTATTTTTTCGGATTTTTCAGAAATATTAAATATCAAACCGATAAGATTTATTCCTTTTATTTTGCAAAGATCCAAACTCATAAGAGTATGATTTATACTTCCGAGTCTGTCGCTTGTTACCAAAATAAGAGGATAATTATTTTCTTTAATATAATTGATTGTCAGCAAATTATTATTTAAGGGAACATAAAGTCCTCCGGCACCTTCAATCAAAAGAGTATCAAAATTTTCAGATAATTTACAACTTGCATTTTGAATAATATCTTTGTCAATTTCAATATTTTCCAACTTTGCGGAAAGATGAGGTGAAGCCGGAAATTTAAAAAGATACGAGCAGGTTGTACCGTTTTTATCAAATTCGGATAAAGGCATTCCGGCAATTTTTCGATGTTGTTTTATGTCTTCCGAAATTTTACCGGAATTTCCTGTTTCTACCGGTTTTTGTGTGATTACATTTATATTTTTTGACTTTAAATATTTAATCATCAAGCCGGTAACAAAAGTTTTACCGATGTCGGTATCAATACCGCTTATAAAATAGACCGGATATTTTGTTTTCATAAATATTAAGTTCAATACGAAAGACCCTAAGGGTTTTATCCGACAAAAATTAACAAATCTAAATATCTTCTTTAAAGTCATTTACACCAAACCCTTAGGGTCTGCTTACCTGAAATTCACCTTTTTACACATATTGAAGACCTTATTTCAAATCAAAATTTACAGGTTTTGAAACTTTTTGTTTTAATATTGCAATATCGAGCATATCCATAATATTTTCAACATAATGGAATTTCAAACCTTTAAGATACAGTTCGTTAATTTCGTCAATATCTTTTTTATTTTCTGCTGAAAGTATAATTTCTTTGATGTCGGCACGTTTAGCTGCAAGAATTTTTTCTTTTATTCCTCCGACCGGTGTAACTTTTCCTCTAAGAGTAATTTCGCCTGTCATCGCCAAATTAGCTTTTACCTTTCTCTGCGTAAGCGTTGATACAAGCGAGCTTACAAGTGTAACTCCCGCCGAAGGACCGTCTTTGGGCACAGCTCCGTCCGGAACGTGAATATGGAAATTATATTTGTCAAAAATTTTACTGTCTATTTTCAGTTCTTTAGCGTGCGATTTTATGTATTCCAAAGCAATAACCGCTGATTCTTTCATCACATCACCTAAGTTTCCGGTTAAAGTAAGTCGCCCGTTTCCTCTGCTCATGCTCGATTCTACAAAAAGTATCGTTCCGCCGACCGAAGTCCAAGCCAAACCGGTAACAACTCCGGCGTAATCGTTTCCTTCGTATTTTTCTTTTAAATATTTCGGAACACCGAGTAACTCGGTAATATCTGCAATTTGTAGTGTTTTATTGTATTCTTGTTCAAAAGCTATTTTTTTAGCAACCTTTCGGACAACTTCCGCCAGTCTTTTATTCAGATTTCGTACTCCGGACTCTCTCGTGTAGTTTGTAATTATTTCCTCGACAGCTTTTTTTGAAAATTTTAATTGAACTCTTTTTAAGCCGTGTTCTTTTAACTGTCTCGGAATTAAATGTTTATTTGCAATTTGTATTTTTTCTTCAACAATATAACCGGAAACTTCAATTAGCTCCATTCTGTCCAAAAGTGCCGGTTTTATTGATGATAAGCTGTTTGCCGTAGCAATAAAAAGTACTTTCGACAAATCAAATTCCACTTCCAAATAATTATCATGGAAAGCGTTATTTTGCTCAGGGTCAAGAACTTCAAGAAGTGCAGAAGATGGGTCTCCTCTAAAATCATTGCCGACTTTATCTATTTCATCAAGTATAAATACAGGATTTGCTGTTTGTGCTTTCTTCAGGTTTTGAATAATTCTTCCCGGCAAAGCACCGATGTAAGTTCTTCTGTGTCCTCTTATTTCAGCTTCATCGTGCAAAGCCCCGAGTGCCATTCTTGCATATTTTCTGCCAAGTGCGTCTGCAATGGATTTTCCGAGTGAAGTTTTTCCGGTTCCGGGAGGTCCGTACAAGCAAATTATCGGGGCTTTTAAATCGCCTTTAAGTTTCAGGACTGCAAGATGTTCGAGTATTCGTTCTTTAACTTTATCCAAACCGAAATGATGCCTGTCCAACACTTTTTCGGCTCGGTCGAGTTTGAAATTATCTTTCGAATATTTATTCCAAGGAAGCTCTACAAGTGTATGTAAATAATCAAGTTGCAAAGAATAATCGGGCGACATCGGGTTTATTTGTCGTAATCGTTTTACTTGTTTTTCAAATACGACTTTAACTTCTTCCGACCATTTTATTTTTTTTGCTTTTTTTTCGAGTTCCTCTATTTCAAATTTTGTAGAATCTTCCGAGCCAAGTTCATCTTGCAAGGCTTTTATTTGTTCGTTCAGGAAAAATTCTCTTTGCTGTTTGTCCATATCGCCACGGACTTTATTTTGAATATCGTCTTTAAGCTCCAATTTCTGAACTTCTTTTGTAACATGAGTCAGCAGAAATTCAGCTTTTGCTCTCATGTCTTCCATTTCGAGAAGTTCTTGTTTTGCTTTTGCTTGCAAATCGCTGTTGGAAGCTACAAAATTAACAAGAAATGAAGCACTGCTTATACTTTTTACGGCAAAAGTAGCTTCCGGAGGAACATTTGGAGAGAGTTCAATTATTTGCACGGAAAACTCTTTTAATGAAGTAATTATCGCTTCAAATTTAGCTTTGTCGGTTTTCGGATATTTTTCTTCAAGTATTTGATATTTTACTTTTAAATTAGGAGTATGTGCAATTTTTTCAGTAATTTTAAAACGTTGTTTTCCTTGAATAATAGCGGTCGCATTTCCGTCCGGCATATCAAATATTTTCAAAACTTTTGCTATTGTTCCTATTTCATATATATCCGAAAAATTAGGATTTTCTGTTTTTTTGTCTTTTTGTGCTACAATCCCGATAATACGGTCTTTTTTTATTATTGATTTTATCAAACGTGAAGATTTCCGCCTGTTAAACGATATTGGTATTATAACACCGGGCAAAAGTACAGTATTCCGAAGTGGCATTATCGATATTATTTCCGGATATTTTTCCGATTTGTCGTCAAATACGTCTTCCGGAATAAGAGGCAATAAGTTTCCGGCTTCATCGTCAAAGTCAGACATAAGGTCGGAAGGTATGGCAGTTTCAAAAAAATCCATTGAATTATTATATTTTTATGCCGATTTGTCGGTTTATAAGACAAATCGGCAAAAGTTATTTTTATTTAATTTCCTTATTAAAAATAAATACAAACCGTAATTCGTTATAAATAAATAGATTACTATTGTATTTATATAAAACTTGCTTAATATTCTATTATATTATACAAGTTTTGTGCAAAT
>JAOZMN010000106.1:2360-4370 GCA_029934265.1 Bacteroidales bacterium | reverse complement strand
GTACCTTCCGATTTAAAGTCTTGTAAAGATTGAAATAATTTTTGTGCAAAAGTAAGATGTTTTTCCGGATACTGTTTATTTTTATGAATTAAAAATCAAATTTATTGATTCTATTTAAAAATACAAAAAAATACCGGTATATTTCATAAAAAAAATGAACCGACAATAAAATATTTATTATCGGTTCGTTTTTTAAAAAATTATACCTGCTTTTTTAATTTGCTTTTTTTCTTCCGTGTTTTTTCTCACCTTTTTTTTCTTTCAATTTTTCTTTCAATTCTTTGTCGCTCGGAATATTCGCCATATACTTAGCAAGGTCGGACGATTCTTTTTTACTCATTCTCCATTTTTGTGGAATTGTACCGCCATTTGCTTCATAAGCAATAAAACCATAACGTCTGCCAAGATAAGATTTTCTTACCGCTTGCTTTAATTCATTTTTGGCAATATGTTTTTTTGCTTGTGCTTGTAATACTCTTGCGTGTTTCAAATATCCTGTTCTGACTTTTTTGTTCTCGACAAGACCGCCCACTCCGGAAAGAATTACCGCTGTGCGAGTAGTGAATTTTGCTGCATCTTGCTTAGGCGTTGTACTTCCTTTACGTTTTCGTTGTGCATCTGCCGAACTTGCGACAATCAGCAATACCGAAAGTAAAATTACGAATACTTTGGAATTAAAATTTTTCATAAAAAATTAAATTTAAGGTTAGTAAGTGATTGATTGACTATTTTTGATTGTAGAATTATGATTTTGCTTTTGCCTGATTAATAAGAGGTCTCAGACCATTAATTGTCAATTTCTTTTGTTATTTTGTCAATTTCGTCTTTAAAAGCCGGAGAAGAATCAATATTTATATCATCGTCGGAATATTGAGTATTTAAGGCTTCGAGTTGTTTTACATACTCTTGTTTAAGTTCGAATTCCCTTTTCAATTCTTCTAAATTTTGCGTGTCAATCATCGCATCACTTATAGTTTCAGCACTTTCATCAAGACTGCTTAAACGTTCGCTGTGTTTTGAAAACTTATCTCCTCTTTCTTTTTCCGAATTTACCTTATCTAACTTTTCTTTTGTTTTTTGGTATTCTTCTTCCAATTTTTCAAAAAGCTTCAACTTTGACTTCCTCAATTCTATCTGATTACTATAATTATCGACAATTTTTTGACATTTTTCTGCATCTTCCGGCTTCACCTTTTTGACATTTTCTTCTTTTATTCTCGGATAATCTGTTAAAGCAGTTTCCTTATATTTTTCCCTGTAAAACGATAATTCACCGTTAGGAAACAAATGTACATAAGTATCTATTACGGCTTCTGCTTGCCAGTTTTTAATTTTTTCGATTTCTTTAAGCACTTCCCTCTTATCGTTCTGTGCTTTTTTCAATGCCTCTTTTATACTGTTCTCAAGACTATCATCTTCAAGTCGATTAACTTCCTCTTCGGTTTGTTCTTTTTTCTTAAACGGATTCCAACCCATGTTATTATATTTTTAGATTAAACTTATTAATATTTGTAAAAAAACGGTCTTTTTTACAAAATTAATATTTTTTTTATAATTTTGAAACTTAAATTATTTTTATTCCGGCAAATAAGTAAAAACTTCCACTTGTTTAAGAAGGAAAAACATTGTCTTTAAAACATTAACAATTAAATAATTATATAATAATAATAAAATTTAAACTACTTAAAATAATACTTTTAATTTATTTATTGATGAAAAAAAATCTTATTTACACATTTATATTAGGAACATTTTTATTAAGTTCTTGTTTTTTATCCAAAGATATTGCAAAAAAACACACTAAAAGCCTTATCGGAAAATGGAATATCGAGTCAATAATATCCTCCAAAGTAACTGCTCCAAAACAAATAAAAGAAACAGAGGAACTTATGAAAAGCTTATTAAAAGGTTCTTACTTTAATTTTAAAGAAGACAAAACTTTTGAAGTTGAGCTTTCCGGAACTAAAAGCAAAGGAACATGGTCGATTTCAGAAGACGGTAAACAAATTT
>JAOZMN010000106.1:1803-2350 GCA_029934265.1 Bacteroidales bacterium | reverse complement strand
ACGATATATTAAGTGTCAAAAAAATAAAAATTACTTTGCAAGGAGCCGGTTCCGAAGACGAAAAATACAAAATAATACTCGTGAAATAGGTTTATTCACTAATATTAGAGTTTTTTTCAGTACAAAAATATTTTTTTGTACTTTTGTATTACGTTACAAACATACGAGGTCAAAGACCTTACAGTGTAAAATCTACTACTTTTTTTTCGGAGCAAGTTTTATTTATTATTTCCAACACTTTGATATGTTCAGGGTGTTTGGCATAGCTTCCAAGAGTTTTTTTGTTTTCAAATCCGAAAACAAGAACCAAGTCGTAAGCATTTTCAGACTTTGAAAAATTTATGCCGACTTCATACATCTTAATTTCCGGTATTTTTGAAGGCAAACTTTCCAAACCCGCTTTAAGTTCCTCCAATAAAATTACTTTTTCCGTATCGCTGTAATGTAAAGCGACTTTAAGCATTACAATATGTTTAATCATATCAATTAATATTAAAAACAAGTCCCGAAATATCTCTTATTTCGCCTTGTCTGTTTGTTTCTTCAC
>JAOZMN010000106.1:0-1793 GCA_029934265.1 Bacteroidales bacterium | reverse complement strand
ACATCTTTTTCGTAATTTCGGAAAACGCAATGCAGTAAAAACCCCCACCATTCGCCCCAATCGTCTGTATAAACAGCATTATCATTAATTTTAAAGCTATCTGTTTTCAATAATTTATCCAATAAATCCCGGTTCCGATTATCCACAGCTGATTTTAAATGTGCCCTTGTTTCCATCGTTTTTTGATTTCAGCCCCTTAGGGTTTTAAGTAAAAGATTGTAAATCAAATATTTTAATTTATTGAATCAAACCCTAAGGGTCTTTTTATACCGAACTCATCTGATATTTAATATTCCGACAAATATACCATTTTTTTTTATGAAAACAAACTCCGATAATGAATTTTCGTCATACAAAAATTGTCCGAGTATGCCATTATGTCTTAGAATTGTAATTTGGCAAATATTTTGTTAAATCATATCAATTAAAACTACTTAAATAATTTAGTAATGAAAAAGAAATCCAACAAAAAAGATACAAAAGCCGAAGAAAAAGAACTTGTTGAAGAAACAACAAATCAAGATGTTATTTCGGAAGATGAAACAAATAAAACCAAAAGCAATAACGAAACTTCGAAAGAAGAAAAAACGGAATCCTTTGAAGAAAAGCCCAAAGAAGAAACTATCGAAGAAAAATATAATACTCTTAACGATAAATATTTAAGGCTTTCTGCGGAGTTCGATAATTACAGAAAAAGAACTCTTAAAGAGAGAATGGAACTTATAAAAAATGCCGGGGAGGATATTCTTATAAATTTTCTTCCTGTTATAGATAACCTTGACAGAGCCAAAAAATCGGTCGATGATGCAAAAGACATAGAGGGAGTAAAACAAGGTGTCGAACTGATATACAACAATTTAAAAGATTTTTTATCTCAAAGAGGAATTAAAGAAATCCAAGCAACAGGCTCTGAATTTGATACCGATTTGCACGAAGCAATTACAAAAATACCGGCTCCGGAAGAATCCATGAAAGATAAAGTTATAGATGTTATCGAAAAAGGCTACAAATTACACGATAAGGTTATAAGATACGCAAAAGTCGTAATAGGAGAGTAGATATGTATTATGATAAAATCTTTATAAAAACTTAATCAAGCGAAAGCAAAATCATAAATCTACAATCAAAAACAGTCAATTACTTATTAAAAATATTACATTAAACAAGTCCGATAGGACGACCTATTGTTAAACCGGAACGGTAGTTACGGTTTTTGAAAAAATAAAGATAATGGCAAAAAGAGACTTTTACGAAATACTCGGAGTATCGAAGGGAGCGACAAAACCGGAAATAAAGAAAGCATACCGTAAAGTTGCAATTCAATTTCACCCTGATAAAAATCCGAACAATAAGGCGGCAGAAGAAAAATTCAAAGAAGCCGCCGAAGCGTATGAAATACTAAGCAACGACGATAAAAGAGCAAAATACGACCGTTTCGGACACGCAGGAATGAGCGGAGCCGGCGGTGGTGGAGGAGGTGGTTTCGGAGGTCACGGAATGACAGTTGAAGATATATTTTCTCAATTCGGCGATGTTTTCAGCGGTGGCGGTTTCGGTGGTTTCGGAGGCGGAGGAAGCAGGCAACGACAAAGGGTAAATAAAGGTGCCAACCTGCGAGTAAAAGTAAGACTGACTCTCGAAGATATTCTTAATGGTTGCGAAAAAAAGATAAAAGTCAAAAAATACGTTAAATGCGAATCGTGCGGAGGCTCCGGAGCCGAAGGCAATTCAGGATTTACGGAATGCGATACCTGTCACGGAAGCGGTCAAATTACTCGAATACAAAATACCAT
>JAOZMN010000487.1 GCA_029934265.1 Bacteroidales bacterium | reverse complement strand
AAACACATATCATGCTATTAGTTAGTGTGTTATATTAAATAACAAGTCTAATAAATATATTACAAAATGTCTGCAGTTGTACTCTATGTTTTTACAGATAAATTTTAATGTGAAAAAATGAAACAAAAATAAAAAAAAACGTATAATAAATTATTGTCTGTAAAGCAGACAAACGAAGTCTTTAAAACAAAATAAATCTAACCATAATGAAAAATTATCATTTCAATTTAAGAATATCCTTATCATTTGTGCTTATCGTTTTTGTAAGCATTTTCAGTTTAAATATTCAAGCCCAAACCGGTCCCGGAGGAGTAGGAAATGCCGGAGGAACTTCCGGACAACCCAAAAACGTCCTTTGGCTTGATGCAAGTACACTCGGCTATGCTGATAATGCTGACTTAGTTACATGGCTTGACCTTTCCGGTAACAGCAACAACCTTACACAGCCAACTGCAAGTTTTACGCCAATTTTTCAGGACGATGCAAGTAATATAAATGGACACCCTCGTGCCGAATTTTCAAAAAATGATAACAGGATAGTTATAAATCCTTTTACGGATATGCCTACTTCCGGTATTACTACTATTATAGTTTATAAAACTTCCGCCGGAGGCGATGGAATGGTATCCTACAACACAGCCTCGCAAGACAACGCTTTTTTACTTTTCGATAATGCCAATTTAAGGACGTACATAAACGGAGCGAATGTTTCCAGAACAGCTTTAAACAGCGGAGCATGGCAAATAATGTCCCACAAATGGAAAAGTAGCGGAGGAAATCTGATAATTAATAAAGACGGCGACCAAGTTTATACCGCAACACATCAAAGCGGACAATCAATTCCAACAGGAGGAAGCCTTGCAATCGGTGGCGAACAAGATGCAGTTGATGGCGGATATGATGCAGGGCAAGATTTCGATGGTGATATTGCTGAAATTATAATGTTTAATTCATTTATTAATAAAGCACAAAGACTACTTGTCGAAAATTATCTGAGTGAAAAATACAACCTTGCTTTTACAATATTTCCGAAAATGCAAGACTTTGGGTCGATGGTGGATATGTTTCATGTACAGTTTCAAATGCTATAGTTCCTTACGGAATCGCACAAGTTTCTGCAGGACTCTTTGAAGCACTTGTACCGCAAGGATTTACACTTCGTGAAAATGGAGAAGTCAGAGTTGAAGGAGGGACTTTGGGAGCAAATCAAATTCGTACTTCCGTTTTGGGAGCAGGACAAGTCGGAAGTTACATACAAACCGGAGGCACAACAAATATATACGGAGTAAATTCAAATACTGATTATTATGTATTTAATTTGACTTTCCCCGAAAATGTTTTTCAAATGACGGGAGGAACTTTACATATACATCAAACACACGGTAAAGGAGCAATTTTCATAAATTCAGACCCTGCAAATGTAAACGTAACAGGTGGAACAGTAATTTGTGAAATAAACAATACGCAAGATTTTATTATAACTTCCAAAGCTCCTTTTTGGGATATGATTTTAAGAAAAACCGTTTCAAATGCAAATATTCATAAACTCGACCAAGCTGTTGATATTGGTTCAACTGATGTGAATTTGGCAACTCAACCACTTGTTATTCTCAATGATTTTACTATTGAAAACGGTAATTCAGAAGTTTTTACAACAAATAATGCTGATGTAACCATAGGACGAAATTTCAGCATATTTGAAGGGGCAACTTATAATTACGGAACAAATACTACAACTTTTAACGGTACGGAAGATGGCGAATTATACATCGGACACAATACAGACGATGGCTATGAGCAATATTTTTACAATTTGACAGTAAATAAAACAGCCGGAAAAAAAATAACCGTAAAAGGAGACCCACAAAAAGACCCGGCAGTCGTATCGGCAGAATGGCACAACAGACTTGTTCATGTTGTTAATGATTGTTATATAAAAAGTGGAATATTAGACCAAGGAATACAATCAATAAGACTTTTTCAAGGAGTAAAAGTAGATGAAGACGGACAACTTGCAACTTACACAGCAGGCACTACACCTACAACAGCTTATGTCATGTTCAGAGATGGAGATTTAACCGTTTTTTCTCAAGTTGGAGCTATTTTCGGAAATATAAAATTTAATTCTACCGGAACGGTAACTTTTACAAGTGATGTATATATAAAAAGAATAGGATATTATAGTGGACTATATAATATTGCATCATATAATATGAAAGTCGATTATTTACACAGAAAAGAAACAACAATTAATTTTGCCAAATCAAACGGTTCAGCTTCAAAAATGATTTACGGCGATGCAAATCCGTCTGACGGAGGA
>JAOZMN010000486.1 GCA_029934265.1 Bacteroidales bacterium | reverse complement strand
ATCAAACCAAAACTCTTATAGAACAAGCCGAAAAAAAGGAAAAATATACTTTATTTCCTTTTGAAATCAAACCACAACTATACGTCCCGAACCTCCGCACTTGAAACAAATATACTTTATTTCCTTTTGAAATCAAACCACAACGCTCCCGATTAAAAGAACCTGTTTATATTATAATATACTTTATTTCCTTTTGAAATCAAACCACAACCCCAGGCATGACTGGATTTTTTATTGCGATAATATACTTTATTTCCTTTTGAAATCAAACCACAACCCGCATCGCCGATTAAATCCATATTGCTTAGAATATACTTTATTTCCTTTTGAAATCAAACCACAACGCGGCATGGTTTCTCATGTGAATTTAATAAAATATACTTTATTTCCTTTTGAAATCAAACCACAACCGGAGTTCGTATTTTTAGAGCAGTACCCAAAATATACTTTATTTCCTTTTGAAATCAAACCACAACAAGCGATAAGTATAGAATTGAATGGTTTAATAATATACTTTATTTCCTTTTGAAATCAAACCACAACCTCTAATCCGGTCGGCTCATCTCCAGTTAAAATATACTTTATTTCCTTTTGAAATCAAACCACAAAGGCTTTGATTTTCAACGTGGAGCCAAGGGGAGTCGAACCCCTGACCTCCTGACTGCCAGTCAGGCGCTCTAGCCAACTGAGCTATGGCCCCCTACTCGACTGCAAAATTATAAAAAAAAATTTAAACTGAAACTTTTTTTTCAATAACAAACAATACCATTATTGATTTTTACGTTTATTAACTGCAAAACAAGTTGCAAAACTTAAATCAAAGTTGCATTATTGAAAATTTAGTTGTATCTTTGCATCATATCAAAATAAAAAACTATTATAGCATGGAAAAATTAACAGAAAAAGAAGAGAGTATAATGCAAATCTTTTGGGAGATAAAAAAAGGCTTTGTAAAAGATGTGATAGCGAAAATTGAAGGAAAAAAGCCACCTTATAATACCGTATCATCCATTGTCCGAATACTTGCGAAAAAAAAATATATCGGACACAAACAATACGGCAATACTTACGAATATTTTCCGATTATCAAGAAAAAAGATTATGGAAAGTCGATGTTTAAGTCGATGTTTCAAAATTATTTCGATGGCTCTTACAAAAAAATAGCTTCTTTTATCGCCAAGGAAAACAAATTAAGCAAAAATGAAACCGAAGAACTTTTGAAAATTATTAATGAAAGTGAAAATAAATCTTAATGGTTAATTTTTTAGTATATCTGCTCGAAAGCAGTGTAATTCTCTGCATATTTCTTATGATATACAAATACATATATCATAAACTTGCATATTTCCAATGGAACAGATTTTACCTTACGGGAACAGCAATTTTAAGTCTGATATTACCTGTAATTCCGGTGATTTTTGAGGTGAATAACATAATACCGATAAAAACTGATAATATCATTGAATTGATTGATTATAAAACAGCTCTGACTGTAAACAAAGTAAATTTTAAAGAAGAAAACACCGGTGATTTTATCAATATATTAATATATGTTTTAAGTATTATTTGGCTGTCCGGTTTTGTATTTCAAACATTAAAATTAATAAGTGCTTTTTTGAAAATCCGGAAAATTAAAAACAATTCGGAAGCGGAAAATTTTAATAATTACAAAATTTTTACAACAAACGAAGGTGAAACAGCATTTTCTTTATTCAAACATATATTTGTAAATAAGGATTTTAGAAAACTTACAGCCGGAGAACAAAATAAAATTCTCGAACACGAAAAAATACATCTTAATCAATTACACAGTGCCGACAATTTATTTTTTCAATTAATTAAAATTGTTCATTGGTTCAATCCTTTTATCAAAAATATTATTAATAATGTATCTGAAAATCATGAGTTTATCGTCGATACAATACTTACAAAAAACACCAACAAACCGGAATATTCACGTTTAATAGTAAAACTTGCATCTTCGGAGAAATCAAGAAGGACGGCAAGTTATTTTTCAAAGCATGAAATACGAAACAGAATAATTCTTATTTCAAATCCGGAAACGGAAGCCTTGCGAAAAAGAAGATTTAAAACTTCTTTGCCGATACTTATTTTTATTGTAACAGCAATATATTATATTTTTTCGATTTTAAATATGTCGCTCGGAGTAGAATATTTCAAAACCAATATGTACGCAAAACCGTTTCCTGAAGGAACATACAAATTAATCAGTCCGTTTTTTGAAAATATACAACTTAATGACACTACAAAAATTTTACACCCGGAAGCAAGTTTTGCCGTAAAAAGTTTCACCGTCGTGTGTT
>JAOZMN010000105.1 GCA_029934265.1 Bacteroidales bacterium | reverse complement strand
TTTGAGGCTATCAACTTGCTTTAAACATGGTTGATAAATTTTTGCAAATATAGGTAAAATAATATTAAGTACCCTTACATAAGTTCTTCCGTATTCAAGTTTGTATAACAATCATATTATCAATACATTAAGAATGCAGTTTTACCCCATTAAAAAGGTCGAAGACCTTAAAATAAACGGTAATCGGTAGTTATTGTATTATACCGAAATAATTAAAAAATAAAGAACAAAAGTATCTGTTTTTGCTTTTAAAATCAAATAAAAAATACATTATTATTATGAGCTCAGTCCATAAAGTATAAAGTTTTTAAAGTTAAAAGTATAATGTGCTAATAATTAGATATTTAATTAAAAATGAAGATTTGAGTTAAATGATTGATATTCAGTAAAATAACTTTATAAACTTTCAACTTTATAACTTTTTAGGCTGAACTTTATTATTAAATAAAAAAAATGTATTTTTGCAACATGGAAAAATTTATAGTTTCGGCAAGGAAATATCGTCCCGACACATTTAATTCGGTTGTCGGTCAGAAATCAATATCTACAACGCTCAAAAATGCGATAATTAATAACCATCTTGCACACGCATATCTGTTTTGCGGACCGAGAGGTGTGGGGAAAACCACGAGTGCACGTATTTTTGCAAAAACAATAAATTGTACAAATTTAGATGAAAAATACGAGGCTTGTAACAAATGTGAGTCTTGCGAAGGTTTTAACGAAAATCGTTCGTACAACATACACGAATTAGATGCAGCTTCCAATAATTCAGTCGAAGATATAAGGAATTTAATAGAGCAAGTTCGTGTTCCTCCGCAAATCGGAACTCACAGCGTATATATCATTGATGAGGTTCATATGTTGTCCTCACAGGCTTTTAATGCCTTCCTTAAAACTCTTGAAGAACCTCCCGAACACGCAATTTTTATACTCGCAACAACCGAAAAACACAAAATATTACCGACAATTCTTTCACGTTGTCAGATTTTTGATTTTAACAGAATAACTGTTGAAGATGCCGTTGACCATTTGGCTTACGTTGCCGGTTGCGAAAATATCGAAGTTGAAAGAGAAGCTTTGAATATAATTGCTCAAAAAGCAGACGGTGCTATGCGAGACGCTTTGTCTTTGTTTGACCAAATTGTAAGTTTTTCCGGCGAAAAAGTTACATATAAAGATGCAATAGATAATCTTAATGTACTCGATTACGGATATTATTTTCGTATAGTAAAAGCTTTGTTGGAAAATGATATTTCGCAATCACTACTTATTTTTAACGAAATATTAGACCACGGTTTCGACGGACATCATTTTATTACCGGCTTGAGCAGTCATTTCAGAGATATAATAGTTTGCAAAAATCCGGAAACAATACAACTGCTTGAAGTTGGCGATGCCATAAAAGAAAAATACAACGAACAAGCAAAAGAATGTTCGGTAAGTTTCTTGTTTAAAGCTCTTAGTATCAGTAATACTTGTGATTTATCGTATAAGGCAAGCACAAATAAACGGTTGCAAGTAGAGCTGGCTCTAATGAAAATTTCACAAATAACTGTCGAGCCTGTTGCCGTTGCTCCGACAGTTTCCGCCACACCTGTTCCGCCACAAAAACAAGTAAAAAATGAAGAAAAACAAACCGTCCAAGCCGAAAAACAAGAAAAATCGGCAAGTTCACTTCCTGTACGTCCGAAAACGACTTCAATATCTTTGTCGGAAATAAAAGAAACAGAAAAAGAAAAAACATCGACAAATACTACTCAAACTCAAGAAATTCCACAAAATTCAAATTTATCCGAATCGGTTACACAAGAGCAGGTTGAGGCGGCATGGATTAAATTTGCCGAATATCTGAATAAGATGCCCAGACTTTATTCCGCATTTAAAGCTCAAAAACCAATACTTTCAGAAAATTTTGTATTGCAACTTTCCGTCCCGAACGAACCTTTATGCAATAAAATTATCGAAATAAAAACAAAAATTCTCAAATTTATGAGAGCGGAACTCAAAAATTCAAAAATAGACCTTAATCCCGTAGTTGCAACGGCTTCCGATACAGATAAACCCAAAATATACACCGCCGCCGATAAGTATAAATTCCTTTCGAGTAAAAATAAAAATGTAGAAGTATTGAAACAAAATTTTGGACTGGATTATTAAAAATAAAATAATTTTTTCTTTCCGACTTTGCAGTAAAACTTGAAAAATAAATAATGTCATACTATTTAAACATAAGAGAAGAAGAATTAAAAAACAAAATTGCACAAGATTATTTTAATATTTACGATAATACAAAAATAATTGGTGATGTTGATTTTTGTGTAGCAATGCACCAAAGTGAAAGAGAACTTTTTGAACAAGAAAGCTTACTTTGGGCAGAAGCAAAAAAAGGAATATCCGACATTTATAAATCCTTTGTTCAACTGATACTTACAATCGGGAAAGCTCGAACTTTCGATAAATATTTACCGCCGGCACTGCTTGGAGCTTTCGATGCCGAAAAAACAGCATTTATTCCGTATAATGATATTCACGACATTTTTTATTTGAACGATTTTAATTGGAATGTTACACCATCGAATCACGAAACCAAAGAATTTAAAATTCTTTATAGAAAAGTAAAAGATAGTATTGATAAAAACGCTTCCCTTTTCTATTACAACCGTGATGATAAAGAACTTAAAAATTTTATTAAAGAAAACTTTATTGCCGGAAGAAGCAGAATAACAAAAACTCAAATAGATAAAAATAACTTTATAGTCATTTACAACAAATGGTTACAATCCGTAAAACCTTTTATAGCAGTGAATTGGGATATTGCAAAAAAAAACGGAATTATTGACGGTGATTTTTATCTTGCCGATTTGCTGTCTCGTGAAAATGAAACACTAAGGGAAAAACTTTTTGTATTATTAAAAAAAGACCACTATGAATTAGACCGAAAACTTAATGAATACGGTTTATTCAGTTCAAGTTCCACTGCTTTTACCGACAATCAAAAAGCACATAATCAATTTTGGAATAAATACGAACGTCCACCCAAAGAAGAATATTGGGATTATATTATAAAACGCAGAGATTTACTTGTTCCGCAAGACGTAAGAGAGCGAAAAGGCAGTTTTTTTACACCGCAAAAGTGGGTTGAGCTGTCACAAAAATACCTTGCTGATACTTTCGGAAAAGATTGGCAAGAAGAATATTATATTTGGGACTGTGCCGCAGGAACCGGAAATTTGCTTGCCGGACTTACAAACAAATACAACATTTGGGCTTCCACACTCGACAAGCAAGACGTAGAAGTAATGAAATCTCGAATTAAAAACGGTGCAAACCTGTTAGAAAGCCATGTTTTTAGATTTGATTTCTTGAACGATGATTTTTCTGAGTTACCCGAAACTTTGCAAAAAATAATAAATGACACTGAAAAACGTAAAAACTTAATTATTTACATAAATCCGCCCTATGCAGAAGCAAGTAATAAAAAAACATTAAATGAGCGAAAAAAAGGAAATAGAGGAGTTGAACAAAGTATGATAAATAAAAAGTATGCACAATTTTTAGGACAAGGCAATGCCGAACTTTTTGCACAATTTTTCACACGTGTTTATTTTGAAATTAGCGGAAGTATTTTGGCTTCTTTCTCCACAATGAAAATTATATCGGGACCGCATTTTATTGATTTTAGAAATTTTTTCAGAGCAAAAAATGAAAAATCCTTTGTTGTGCCTGCAAATACTTTTGACAATGTAAAAGGTAGTTTTCCTATCGGTTTCATGATTTGGAATACAAATAAAAAAAATAAAATTGATAAAATCAAGGCAGATATTTATAATAAGAAAGGTACATTTACGGGAGTAAAAAAATATTTTTCTTACATTAACAATAATTATATAAATGAATGGATAAAACCATTTAGAGCAGATAAAAATGATACACGGATAATAGGAAAATTTCCTTTTAAGGGAAATGATTTTCAAAACCGGAATATGATTCAAATAGTCCACCATAAAATGGATTATAATATCAAAGCCGGACAATTTTTAATTAATAAAAAAAATTTAATACGGACATCTGTTTATTTTGCCGTTCGTAAAGTTATACCGGCTACATGGTTAAATGACAGAGACCAATTTTTATATCCAAAAAATAAATGGGAAAAAGATATTGAATTTCAAAATAATTGTTTAACCTATACTTTGTTTAACAATAATATCCAATTAAAATACGGAATAAATTATTGGATACCGTTTACGGAACAAGAAATAAATGCAAAAGATAAATTTGAAAGTAATTTTATGACAAAATTTATTGCCGGAAAAATAAAAGATAAAAACAATAATGAATTATATAAAAATGAAAAAAATATAAGAAAAACACCTTTGTTTTTTTCACCTGAAGCAAAAATTGTTTTTGATGCCGGCAGAAAATTGTGGAAATATTATCATTCGCAAGCAAATTGTAATGTAAATGCTTCATTATACGATATACGAACACATTTTCAAGGACAAAATTCCAAAGGCAGAATGAATAATAAAAGTAATGATGAAAAATACATGAAACTTATAACCGGCTTGCGGGAAAGTTTAAAAAATCTGTCAAAAAAAATTGAACCGAAAATTTATGAATACGAATTTTTAAAACAATAATTTAAGGTCTTCGACCTTTTTTATGGGACAAAGCCGTATTTACAACGTTCTTATTATATGATTGTTATACAAATATTGATACGGAAAAACTTTTATAACAGTACTTATTTATAAATTTAACCGTTTATTAAAAAGCAACCTTTTAACTTTATTTACATCTAAATTTTATAAGTAAAAATGAGTTCAGTCTAAAAAGTATATTTTTTCAAAATCAGACCCTTAGGGTTTTAAGTAATGAACTGTAATTCAGATGTTTAGCTTTGTTGATTTTTGTTAAATCAAACCCTAAGGGTCTTTTTATACCGAACTCAAAAATAGATATTAACATTTTTATAAAATTGAAAAATAAAATTATAATATTTACATTATTGGTTTTTATGTTTCAACATCTTGAAGCACAGAGAGCTGTAATCGAATTACAACAAACAAGCACAAGTTTTGATATTATTGAAAACAATGAAAATAAATTAAATTTATTTGTCGCTTTCAATAAAATAAATGCAAATACCGTAAATACCGAAAAAGGATTTTTTACACAAATTTCCATACCGCAAGCGTACAGTTTCGGAGAGGCCGGCAATCCTGAACTTCCGGCGTTTAAGAAACTTATAAGTATTCCGCAAGGCACAACGCCCGAAATAATCATAAAATCACACACCGAAAAAGAATACCCGCTTTCTGAATACGGCATCGAAAATAAAATAATGCCGGCACAAACCGATTTTGCAAAAAACGATACTTCCAAACAGAAATTTTATTACAATCCGCAAGCATATATCGAAAAAACTTATTCCGAACACGAAATTGTAAACATCGAAATACTCGGAACAATGCGAGGAGTGAAAATTGCACGATTAACTGTCGTTCCCGTAAAATATATCCCGACTTCCAATATTATAAAAGTATTCAATAATATAAAAGTAGAAATAAATTATAAAAAAACTTCTTTCGAGAAAATAAAAAAAACTGCATACACTCCTTATTTCAAACCGATTTTCGATAAACTTGCAAATAAAAATATAAATAAAACCCTAATAGAGCCGACAGGATTAACCATAAAATATTTGATAGTAGCCGACAGCAGTTTCAAGGAAACTTTAAAGCCGTTTATCGAATGGAAAACTCAAAAAGGTTTTGAAGTAATACAAGGATATACGGACGAAATCGGACATACAAATTTTGATATTGAAACATGGATACACCAACAATATAATTCAGGTTTGGAAATAGGAAATGCACCTGTTTTTTTGTTGCTTGTCGGTGATGTGGATAAAATCCCGACTTACGAAGGAACTCAAACTAAACACCCTACCGATTTATACTATGCTTCCGTTGATGATGATATGTTTCCGGAAATGTACTATGGCAGATTTTCGGTTGCGGACAGCGTTGAATTGACGGCAGTTATCGAAAAAAATTTATATTACGAAAAATATATGTTTTCCGACCCTTCATATCTCGACAAGGCTACTTTAATTGCAGGAATTGACCAAACATGGAATCGAAATGTTGGAAAGCCCACTATAGAATATGCCGCTACAAATTATTTTAATTACTTAAACGGATACACTACAGTAAATAAGTTTACAAATTCATATACAGATTGTTATACGCCTGATAAAATGGCAGTTGGTTTTTTAAATTATACGGCTCATGCACTTCCTACAATGTGGCAAAATCCGGAATTTAATAATAATGATGTCGGAGAACTTACAAATGCAAATCAATACCCTTTTGTAGTTGGAAATGCTTGTCTTTCTGCGGATTTTGGTACAGATATTTGTTTCGGAGAGGCATGGCTTCGCAAAGAAAAAGCCGGAGCTGTTGCTTATATCGGTTCAGCTCCAAATTCGTGGTGGTTGGACGATTTTTATTGGTCGGTCGGGGCATTTCCAATGGTCGGAGATAATAGTGGTTACATACCTTTGAAAAGTGAAACCGGAATTGGGATTTTTGATGCCCTTTTTAACGATGAATACACTACTGCTTCATCGCTGGTTTTTGCCGGAAATATGGCAGTTACGGAAGTCAATATTAACGGTTACAATCAAGATTCTTCTCCGGAATATTACTGGGAGGCATATAATTTACTTGGCGACCCCTCTCTCTCTCCGTATTTTACACAAGGAAAAGAATTTAAAAATATCACTCATGACCAAGCATTTATTCTTGGGAAAAATTATTTTGAAATATATGCACCGGCGGGGTCGTATATAGGAATTTCAAAAAACGGAAAACTTATTGCCACTGCTTATGCAGACCAAAGCGGATATGCAAAAGTGAAATTTACAACACTATATACTGTTGGAGAAATTGATATTGTTATTACAAAAAATGGATATATACCTTATATTACAAAATTACCGGTTATTGCACCCGAAGGGGCTTTTGTAGTAAAGGAAGAAGTTGAAATAATTGAAAAACAAGGCATAAAAAACGGGAAAGCCGATTACAACGAACAAATTGAACTTAAAATTACGCTTAAAAATATAGGAAGCCGTCCTGCAAGTGAAATTACAGCTTCGTTAAGCTCCTCTTCCGAATATATAGATACAATTTATAATAATATTGATATTGAATATCCTGATATAGATACCGGTTCACGAGCAACAAGTTTGGATAATTTTATAATTAAAATTTCAAGTTACGTTCCTGACCAAGAACAAATTACTTTTGATTTATTGATAAAAACATTAAATCAAATTGAAAGCAAAAGTACTTTTAATATTACCGTAGATGCACCGAATCCGATAATAAATTTTGTGAAAATTGAAGATGCAAATCTTGGAGTTAAATTTTTATCCGAGCCACAGGAAAATATCACAAAAGAAGCTGAATATGAATATCTTATTGAATCAGAGTCGCTTGGCGGAAATAATAACGGTCTGATTGATGCAGGTGAAACTATTGATGTTATCGTAAATATTGCCAATAACGGACATACAGAAATGAAAGCCGGAACGTGCAGTCTTACAAGCAAAAGTAATTTCATAAAAATAAATACAGACCCTTTTTTAATCGGAGTAATTTCTTCGGGAGCAGTTATTCAAAAAATATTTAATATTTCTGTCGCACCGGAAACTCCGATAGCTGAATTTGTCGATTTTGATTTTGTAATTAAAGCCGGCGAATATGAAAGTATGCAAACATTAAAATGGAAAATAGGATTGTCGATAGAAGATTTTGAAACAGGAAATTTTGAATTGTATAACTGGGAAACTTCCGGAGATAAACCATGGAAAATAGATTCTGAAAATGAATTTGAAGGAAATTTTTGTGTCGTTTCCGGTGAAATTAAAGATTCGGAAAGTTCAATTCTTGAAATAACTCTTGATGTTTTGGAAAATGACACTATCAAATTTGAAACAAAAATATCTACCGAAGCCGACTGGGATTATTTCAAATTCTATATTAACGGAGTTATAAAAGATAGGTGGAGTGGAAATATTAACAGAGAAGAATATAAATATCCTGTAAGAACAGGCAAAAATACTTTTAAATGGGAATATATAAAAGATGAGGCTCAAAGTTCAAATGCCGACAGAGTTTGGTTAGATGAAATTACACTTCCTGCTTTTAATGATGAAAATACTTCCGGCAATCTGACAATTACTGCCGTAAAAATTCCCGATTGGCTTACTTTGAGTCAAACTTTAAATGGAAACGCAACACTTACCGGAACAGCTCCGGATACAGTTGCCGTTTACGATGTATCGCTTTTAACTTCCAACGGAGCAAGAAGTGCAAAACAAAAATTCAGTATAAATGTAGGTGGTTTGAGTATCAAAAACGATGAGAATAATTTAAAAATATATCCTTTGCCGGCAAGTCAAACAATAAATCTGACTTTCTCGGATTCCGATAGACGAAAAATTACAATTTCAGATATATTCGGAAAAAAATATTATTCAAAAAATATATCAAAATCTTTTCATTCTGTTAACGTATCAATGTTTCCGACCGGAATATATTTTATTCAAATCAATAATAATAAGAAAATATCAGTAAAGAAAATTATTATTGAAAGATAAGGTCTTAGACCTTTTTTAATGGAGCAAAGCCGTATTATAAAATAATAATGAGTTCGGTATAAAAAGACCCTTAGGGTTTGATTTAACAAAATTTAATAAATATAAATATTTGACTTGCAGCTTGTTACTTAAAACCCTAAGGGTCTGATTTCAAGAAAATCTACTTTTTAGA
>JAOZMN010000485.1 GCA_029934265.1 Bacteroidales bacterium | reverse complement strand
TGGTTTCTTTGCTCCATTTCAGATATGCTTTTTCCGTAAAACTTTCTTGTTTTTTTGTGCGATAATCATAATAGGACATTTTGATAATAACAGGTTGTTTTTCAATAGATTTTGCCGGTTTGTTAAGGTCGAATTTTACGATGGCAAGTTTGTTTAAACTCGGATAAATATTATCGAGTTTCATTTCAACTTTATTGCCTGCTTTTTTCTCGAATTTGAAACCGTAAAGCTGTTTGAAAATTATCATATTATTATATTCAATTTCCACTTTTACGTCTTTGGCAATCGGATAAATTATACTTGAAAGTTCTTTTTGAAAACTGTTTTCCAAGCTGTAAGTACTATCAACTTGCTGAAAAATACCGCTTCCGTCCGTTGCCAGCAATCGCAATAATGCTTGGTTATAATTATATCCCACACCGATAGCCGATAATTGTATCCCTTTTTTGTTGTATTCTTTGGATTTTGCAATAATAGTATCAACAGGAGTTACGCCGTATCCGTCCGTGAGCAAAATAACTCTGTTTGTGCCGTTTGCGAGCATATTTTTTTCCACTTGCTCATAACCGACAATCATTCCTTTACAGATATTTGTTCCTCCGCCGGCTTCTATCATTTCAATATTGTCGATAAATTTATTTTTCCTGCTTGAAACTCTGCCGGCTTCCATTACCAGTTCAGTTTCCGATTCAAAAACCACAAGCGATGCTATATCCTTGTTTCTCAGTGATGAAACAAAAGTTACCAACGACGTTTTAAGTTGGTCGATACGGTCGTAACCTTCCATCGAACCGCTTTTATCGAGTACGAAAGAAAGATTTACCGGAGGTCCGTAGTTGTTTTGTTTATCGTCGTCGGTAACTGAAAATCCGACATTTAAAACTGCTTCTTTTGACTTTGCATTCACCAAATTATTTCCCCATTCCAATATCATTTTTATGGGACGTTCTTCCTTCGGTTTTTCAAATTGTTTTCTCAAAAAACGGTTAAATTCTTTGGTAATTAATTGTTCCGTTGTCGGGATATATTGTTCCGGAAATTGCAATTTAGGGTCGGGACGGTATCGCAAAGTCATTTTTCCTCGTCCTATTCCTTTAATATACATTAAATTAACTACATCAACATCTCTTCTGTAATCAAAATTAATCATATATTTTCGTTTTACGGGAAGCATAAAAACTGCCATTCCGTTACTGTTTGTTTTTGCAACATATACTTTATTCGAGCGTAAATGGTCGAGATAAACATTTTCGTCCGGCAATAAATTTCCGTCTGCATCTTTTACGACAATCCGATGCAAAAACCTTGAAGAACTTGGTTTGGTTGTTTCCGGCAAATCCTGATATATCGTATCGCCGACAATTTTTTCTTTAATATTTGTCGGCTCGTAAGTAAAAGTATAAGTTTCGATACCGGCTTGTTTGCCCAAATCCATAAATTTATAGCTGTCTATACCGTCAATGTCAATTTCATAATCATTGGCAATCGGCACAAAAAAACGTGCTGTTCCGCTGTTGTCGGTTTTTCCGATATATTTTGTTTTTGTTGCTATGCAAGTAAAATTAACCGGATAATTTTTAAGCGGTTTTTTATCGAGATATTTTATTTTCAGCAGTACAACCGAGTGTGTCGGAGCAGGACGGTGCGAAGGTTTGATATTTTGATGCTCCGTTTTGAAACAAATTTTACTTCTGTCCGGCATTCTGCGATGCTCCATTTTCCAACGTTTCAAATCATAAGTTATCATTTGAGAGCCTGAAGCTTTACCTCTTTCAGGCACTTCCAACTGTCTCATTTTATACATCTTGCCTACGGAAAGCCACCAAAATCTTCCCGACTCTAATTCTATCGTAACTTCACCGGTTGCGGAGGTGTAATATGTTTGTTTTTCACCGGTATAAGTTTCTTTTAAATTTATCGGCAGATTTCTTGCCGCCGTTCCGTTTACATTAACGATTTTTAATTTATATTTTAAACTGCCTTGCGAAAAAAGTGTCAAGTTTAAAAGTAAAATTAACGATGTAATAATTATTTTTTTCATATCTGTTTTTTTTTGAAAAATTTAAAATTTAGAGTTCTGTTAATGTATGTTTCATAAAAAGTATATTTTTTGCAATCAGACCCTTAGGGTTTCAAGTAAGATGCTACAAATCAAATTTTCAGATTTGTCAAATTTTGTTAAATCAAACCCTAAGGGTCTTTTTATATTTAATAAGTCCATTTCCCGGAATATGAGTTAAAAAATGAAACACCTATTTTTAGTGTAATATCAGGGTTTGATAAGGAATTATCGGCTGTAACTCCGTATATTCCTATACGAAAAATTTGTTTTT
>JAOZMN010000104.1 GCA_029934265.1 Bacteroidales bacterium | reverse complement strand
CTAAAATTTCAAATAATTGCATACTGATTATCAGTCTGTTAAAAGACTCGCAATGCGACTAATTACACTTTTGGGACTTATCGGAGTGGACTCATTTTTGCCTTTTTTCTTTCCTTCGGATTGAGCGCTTGCAACGGACAAAACAAAAACAAAGATGATAATTTTCTGTCCGACCAACAAGATTTCAATAAACCGAAAATTGACGTAAAAGTAAACAAAAAGTATGATGATGCCGGAAATCTTATAGGCTATGATTCAACTTATACTTATTTTTACTCTAATATTGAGGGAGATACACTGATGCGTGATAGTATTTTTAATAATTTCAGACATCATTTTGACGATAATTTTATGTTTTCGCAAGACCCTTTTTTTAAAGATTTTTTTATCCCGGAGATGTACCGGACCCGGATTTTTACAGAGAGGATTTTTTTATGAAGCAATTCCTGAGAGACGATAAGCAAATGGAAGAAATGTTTCAAAGAACGGATTCTCTAAAAAATAGCTTTTTTCAGCAGGAATATGGAAAAATGAAGTTGTAACAGATTGTATTTTGTGTGGTCGTACCGTAAGTTTTTATTGCTTGCGGGGCGTTTTTTTTTTTGATTAAATCAGCTCATCATTAAAAATTTTTGTTGAAATTCCGAAAAATAAAAACCCGTTATTTGCATCAATAGTATTGCCGTAAATCTTACGAAGAGCAAAACCAAATTCTAACTTCATATTGTAATTCGGATTTATTAAATAGCCGGCTTTAAATTCGATATAAGCAGATTTTGTTTTTTCACCCTGAGTAATTTTATTGTTAGAATCCGAAACTCGCAAGCGATACGATTTATAAATATCTTGTCCGAAACTTAGTGTGTCATTATCAAGTCCGGTTTGCGAAAGTATAATTTTCGATTGCAAAGAAAGCCTGTCAAAATCATATCTGATAACAGATAATGCTTCCATAAAATTAGCACCGAGCGGATGGGCGAGGGGCTGTCTTTTATTTCCGTAATTGATATTTGAAACCTGATGAGTATAAGTATAAGGTCGGACGGAGTTAATTTCGCCTTGAAAATATAAATTTTTTATTTTCAGAAAATCAAAAACTTTCATTCCTGCTTGCAGACCTTGTTTGTTGTACCAACTGCCTCTGTTTTTGAGCTGCGAAAAAATAAGTTCATCAATAATCAGTTGCGAATAAAAAGTATAAGTTTTCCAAAGTCGGATATTCAAACCTGCTCCCATAAGCGAATTTCCCGCCGAACCTGACGCAAATTCAACAGGTCTGTAAAAAATAACAGGGTTTAAATAAGTCGGGTTAATACCGTATTTTCCTCTTTGGTCATAAGGACTTGTAACTACGGCTTCAAAGAAATTAAAATTTATATTTTTTGTCAGATTTATACTCAAATAATGTAGTGCCAGATATTTATCGTAAGATTTATCATTAAATTCCGAACCTTTTATTACATTAAAATCATCTAATTTTCCGATAAGCCAAAAATATTTTACCTTCCAAATTTTTACGGTAGTCTTAAAATAAGGATAATTTGCCGAATTATCCGAAAGAAACAGCGACCTGTAACCGTTCCCGAGAAAATGCTTTCCGTTTCCTACTGAAAAATCAATATATTTTGCCGGTTTGTATGTAAGCTCTCCTGTAAAAGACAAATAATTAATGGAATTTCCCGAAGCTGAAATGTAATCACTATATCCCGGAAGTACTGAAAAAGAATCTAAAAAAGCAGTTTCATATTCCGGAAGTTTTAATTTTCCGTAAAAAAAATCTGAGTTTAAATATATTTTATTTTTAAAATTAAAATTTCCTGATAATCCGGCTTTAAAATCGTATAAATTATTTTTTGTTTTAATATCTGCAATTTCCACCGATGAAAATATCGGATTTATGACATAATTAAAATTTTTTGTTTTTTTTGAAATTAAATTTTCATCGAGAAAAAAACTTAAAGGTATTTTTAATGTATCGACTTCAATATTTTGCCAATCGTTTTCAAAAGTCCTGAACGGTTTTATTGTTTGATGAAAATTATCTTTTCCGATACTTTGTTTTTCGTAATAATATGAAATTTCATTATTTATTGAAATATTTTGAGAAAAAGACGTATAACTTACAGGTGAAAATATAATTATAAAAATAAAAGTCTTGAGTGTTTTATTAGAAAAAAACATAGTTCGATTTATTTTATTTACATTAAAGAGTTCGGAATAAAAAGACCCTTAGGGTTTGATTTAACAAAAATTAACAAATCTAAATATTTAATTTACAGCATATTACTTAAAACCCTAAGGGTCTGCTTGCCGAAAATTACCATTTTTATATCGGTCTCATTAAAGTTTGCTAATTTAAGCTAAAAGTTTAATTCCGTAAAATAAAAAAGTGTTTCCGACATCGGGAAACACTTTTTTGTAATGAAAATGTAGATTTATATTTTTATTTTGCAAAATCAAGAGCTTTAATTGTAAGTTTGCTCCATTGTTTTTTGGAGGCAGACGGTACAACAAGCCATTCTTTCCAATTTTTTCCGTTCAGATTCCATACTCCGGCTCCTTTTATTTTTGAAGAAGCTACTGCATTTTCTCCGACTTTAAAAGCCATATCGTCTCCCGAAAGTACAGCATAAGCTTTACCGTTAGCTTTCAAACAAGGTTTTCCGAACATTTGTCCTGTCGAAGAAAGATAAGTATTTTTCATCTCTTTGCTGATGTTATCAAATGTGTTTCGTGCCATTTTTATAAATAATTAAATTAGAAAATAAATAAATTAAAATTTTATTTGACAAATATACATAAAAAAATGTAAAGTACAAATTACTATAAATAAAATGCTTGCTTAAATAAGTTTTTTTATATTTGCAGATTAATAATATCAAATTATAAACCGGAAAATTATGAGTAACAAATTTGAATTGTTAGATAAAATAAATTTCCCTTCCGATTATAAAAAATTTAATCCGGAAGAGCTTTTACTGCTTTCAAAAGAATTAAGAGATTTTATTATTGAAGTAGTCTCTCATAATCCCGGTCATTTTGCCGCAAGTCTCGGGGTGGTGGAACTTACGGTCGCTCTTCATTATGTATTTAATACTCCTTACGATAAAATTGTTTGGGACGTAGGGCATCAAGCATACGGTCATAAAATACTTACCGGACGAAAGGATATTTTTCATACCAACAGAAAACTTGGAGGAATTGCCGGCTTTCCTGCCATACACGAAAGTGAATACGATGCTTTTGGAGTAGGGCATTCTTCAACTTCCATTTCTGTGGCTTTGGGAATAGCCGTAGCTTCAAAGTTAAAGGGAGAAAAACGCCATGCCGTAGCAGTTATCGGCGATGGAGCGATGACAGGAGGATTAGCTTTTGAAGGTTTGAATAATGCCGGAACATCTAATTCTGACATTCTTGTAATTTTAAATGACAATCATATGTCGATAGACCCGAATGTGGGGGCTTTGAATGAATATTTGCTTGATATTACAACTTCTAAAACATATAATAAAGTAAAAGACGAAATCTGGGACATACTCGGTAAAGCTCGTAAAATCGGGACGAATACCCGAAGTTTTATTCAGAAAATAGAAAACGGAATAAAATCCGTAATTATGAGACAGAGCAATATGTTTGAGTCTATGAATTTCAGATATTTCGGACCAGTAAACGGACATGATGTTAATCATCTTGTAAAAGTTTTGGACGATTTAAAAGATATTCAAGGACCGAAATTATTACATATCCTTACAAAAAAAGGCAAAGGATATAAACCTGCCGAAGACGACCAAACAGGCTGGCACGCACCCGGCTTGTTCAATAAAGATACAGGCGAAAAAGTCAAAAAAACGGGAGGGAAACCCTCGCCTCCGAAATTTCAAGATGTTTTCGGGCGAACTATAATTGAACTTGCAAAAAAGAACGATAAAATAATAGGTGTAACTCCGGCAATGCCTTCCGGCTCATCGTTAAAATTCATGATGGACGAAATGCCCGAAAGAGCTTTCGATGTCGGGATTGCAGAACAACACGCCGTAACTTTTTCTACAGGAATGTCGGCAAACGGAATGTTACCGTTTTGTAATATTTATTCAACTTTTATGCAGCGTGCATACGACCAAGTTGTACATGATGCGGCACTGCAAAAATTAAACATCGTTTTTTGCTTGGACAGAGGCGGACTTGTCGGCGACGACGGAGCAACGCATCACGGTGTATTGGATTTGGCATATATGCGGATAGTTCCGAACATGATAGTTTCCGCACCAATGGACGAACTTGAATTAAGAAACTTAATGTTTACGGCACAACTTCCAAACAAAGGTGTTTTTTCGATAAGATACCCCAGAGGAGCCGGTGTTATTACCGATTGGCAAAAAGAAATGAAAGAAATTGAAATCGGAACCGGCAGAATGATAAACGCCGGAGAAAATATTGCAATTTTGAGTATCGGAGCTATCGGGAATCTTGTCGTTGAGGCTTCGGACTTGTTGAAAAAAGAAGGTGTAAATCCGGCACATTACGATATGCGTTTCGTAAAACCAATCGACACGAAAATATTAGATACCGTTTTTAAGAAATTCAAAAAGATAATTACTATTGAAGACGGCTCAATTACCGGCGGTTTCGGAAGTGCAGTTCTTGAATATATGAATCAAAAAGGATACAAAGCCGAAGTTAAACTTCTCGGTATCCCCGATAAATTTATAGAACACGGTACGCAAGCTGAATTGTATAAATTATGCGGATATGATGTGCAAGGAATATGTAAAACCGTAAAATCTATGTTGAAATTGCAAGTGCCGGAAAATAAGTAAGAGTTCAGTCTAAAAAGTATATTTTTTCAAAATCAGACCCTTAGGGTTTTAAGTAATAAGCTGTAATTCAGATATTTAGATTTGTTAATTTTTGTTAAATCAAACCCTAAGGGTCTTTTTATACTGAACTCAAGCAAACCTCACAATTTCTCTATTTCTCAACTTTTCAAAATTTAATAAGTGTCTAACATACTAAAAAAATTACTCGGACAAACAGCCATATACGGATTGAGCAGTATCGTGGGACGTTTGCTTAATTATCTGCTTGTCCCTCTTTTTACACGAGCATTTCTTCCGCAAGAATACGGAGTTGTTACCGAGTTATATGCTTATGCAGTTTTTCTGATTGTATTGCTGACTTACGGAATGGAAACCGGTTTTTTTCGATTTGCAGAAAAAAATCAAGATACGAATAAAGTTTTTTCTACAAGTTTTATTTCTATTTTGGGTACTACCGGTTTATTTCTGATAATTGCATTTGCTTTCGGAAATAAAATTGCAGAATTGTTGCAATATGCCGACCATAAAGAATATATTACTTGGTTTGCCGTAATTATTTCGTTCGATGTGCTTACAGCTCTGCCATTTGCAAAATTGCGAAAAGAAAATAAAGCTAAAAAGTTTGCGATATTCAAAATACTTAATATCCTGATAAATATTTCTTTAAACTTGTTCTTTCTTGTTCTTTGTAAGGAAAATCCGGATAATTCCTTGTCAGGATTTCACATTCCGGAACTGTCTCGTTTTTATGACCAGAATATTGGTGTCGGATATATTTTTATTTCAAATCTTGTTGCAAGTGCATTTACTTTGCTTTTTTTTATTCCTTCGTTTTTCAAAATAAAATTTGTTTTTTCAAAAGAATTAATAAAAAAAATGCTTTGGTATTCTTTGCCTTTGCTCGTTGCAGGCATGGCAGGAATGGTAAACGAAGTTTTGGACAGAGTTTTGCTGAAATATTTACTGGAAGCTCCCGAAGGTGTTGAGAATCGGCAATATGTGATGACGCAAATCGGTATTTATGGAGCAAATTATAAACTTTCCATATTAATGACTTTGTTTATTCAGGCTTTCAGATATGCCGCCGAACCTTTGTTTTTTTCGATGAAAAGCAATAAAGATGCAAAAGCAAATTATGCCGAAGTGATGACATATTTTGTAATTTTCGGTTTGTTTATTTTCCTTTCGATAATGATGTATATTGATATTGCAAAATTATTTATCGGCAGTAAATATCACGAAGGTATTGAAATTGTGCCGATACTTTTAATTGCAAATTTATTTCTGGGTATTGTTTTCAACCTTTCGTTTTGGTACAAACTTTCCGATAAAACGATTTACGGAACTTATCTTGCAGTTTTTGGAGCTGCCATAACTCTTATTCTTAACTTCTTACTGATACCGATTCTCGGATATGTCGGTTCGGCATGGGCTACTCTTGCCTGTTATTTCTCCATGATGCTCGCTTCTTATTTTTTGGGAAGAAAGCATTATAAAATTCCTTACAATATTAAGAAAATATTAATGTATTTCGGATTTGCTTTATTGTTGTATTTTGTTTCAATTTTATTGAATATTCAAAACCAAACCGTTAAATATTTATTTAATACACTAATATTACTATCTTTCCTCGCAGTTGTTTTTTATGTCGAAAAAATTTGGGTTTTAATAAAATCTAAAAAGTAGGGTCCTTGCCTCCCTTTATATTTTCACTTATAATCTTGTATAATTTTTGATAATCCGGTGTAGTTTTCAGTAATTCAAGATGTTTTTTCATTGTTTGAATATCGTTTCTTACAGCAGGACCGGTTTGTAATTCTTTCGGATTTCCGATAGTTAAAAGTTTTTCGGTAGTTTCTTTGATAAGAGGTTTAAGAATATCAAAATTAATATTGTTTTGTGCAAGAATTTCTTCCGAAATCGAGTAAAATCTGTTTACGAAATTACACGAAAATACTGCAGAAAGATGTATGTATTTTCTTTGTAGAGAATTTATTTTTTGTACATCGGTGCTTATTTTCCCTGCAATTTCGAGTAAAATATTTTCATTTTTTACGGAATTTGCTTCAATACAAATCGGAATATCCGAAAAATTTATTTTTTTTTGTTTCGAGAAAGTCTGCAAAGGATAAAAAACCCCGAAATTTTCCGATAAGTCGGATAAAATATCCATATCGACACTTCCGGCGGTGTGAATTACAAGTTTATTGTTAATTTTATTCCTGAAAATTTTATTTTTCGATAATTCTTGTAAAATTTTATCCGGAACAGAAACAATATAAAGTTCCGTATCTTCGATATTTTCAATTAAATTTACGGCTTCCGAATCGGTACGCAAAGCAAGTTCCGTTGCCGATTTTAAAGTTCGACTGTAAATTTGCTTTATATTGAAACCGTTATTTTTCAATTCACCGGCAAGGTGCCAAGCTACATTTCCCGCTCCGAGAAAAATAATATCGGGTTTGGAAATTATTTGTACATTAAATTGTTGCATAATTCAAATTACAAATACAGACCTCCGTCTGTTTTAATACTTCTATTTGTTATGTGTCTGACAGTTGGCGACTTGCATCGGTTTTTCGATAATTGGACTTCACAAGCACACACAACTTAAAAAACCTTGACTTACAGCAATTTACAAGTGCAAAGAAACTATGTTTTATAACGAATATTAACAAAAGCACTAATAATAAAACACTTACAAAAACAAATAACGTTCGGTTTTTCAGCTCATATTTTTGAGGTCTGTATATAAAAGTTGATACGAAAAAGCTGTACTTATCATTTTAGCAAATAGAAATTTCGCCGGTCAAATCAAAATCCGATGCCGAAATTATTTTAGCATTATAAAATTCACCAATTTTTAAATTTTCATCAAAATTATTGATAATAACTTCGTTATCTACTTCCGGAGAGTCAAACTCTGTTCTGCCGATTGCCGTATTATTTTCAAAACGGTCTATGATTACTTTATAAGTTTTGCCGATTTTTTCTTGATTCAATTCGTATGAAATTTGCTGTTGAATTTCCATTATTTCATCGGCTCTTGCTTGCTTTAGTTTTTCCGAAATTTTATCGTTGTAATTTTCAGCTCCATAAGTGTCTTCTTCTTCTGAATAAGTAAAAACACCGAGTCGTTCGAAACGATATTTTTTCACAAAATCTTTAAGTTCGTTAAAATCTTGTTCTGTTTCGCCGGGGTGTCCGACAAGCAAAGTCGTTCTAATAGCGATGTCCGGTAAAAGTCGGCGAAAATTTTCGATGAGTTTAATGGTAGTTTCTTTTCCGTAGCCTCGTTTCATTTTTTTCAGCACATTATCGCTGATATGTTGGAAGGGAATATCTATATAATTACAGATATTTTCTTTATTTTTCATTACCGAAATTACTTCTTCCGGAAAATTTGCCGGATAGGCATAGTGCAAACGAATACGTTTCAAACCTTGAATTTCCGACATTTTTTCGAGAAGTGCCGATAAATTTTGCTTTTTATTCAAGTCGATACCGTAATACGACAAATCTTGTGCTATAAGCATAATTTCTTTTACGCCGTTTTTTACAAGATTTTCGGCTTGCTTGATGAGTAATTCCGGTTTTACGGATTTGTGTTTTCCTCGAATAAGCGGAATGGCACAAAACGAACAAGTACGGTCGCAGCCTTCCGAAATTTTAAGATAAGCATAATGTTTCGGCGTACTTATTATTCTTTCACCGATTAATTCTTTACGATAATTTATTTTCAAAGTTTGGATAATTTCTTCTAAATTGTTTACACCGAAAAAAGCATCGACTTCTTTGATTTCTTTTTGTAAATCATCTTTGTATCTTTCGGATAAGCAACCGATTACATATAAATTATCAATCTCTCCTCTTTCTTTTGCTTGAGCGAAAGAAAGGATAGTATTTACGGATTCCTCTTTGGCATCGGCTATAAATCCACAGGTATTTATCACAACGGTTTTTGCGGAAATATCATCGGAATTATAAACAAGTTCTATTCCTTCTGCGGAGATTTGAGTGGCAAGATTTTCACTATCCACCGTGTTTTTTGAGCAACCAAGTGTTACTATATTTATT
>JAOZMN010000484.1 GCA_029934265.1 Bacteroidales bacterium | reverse complement strand
GAAATTTTGAGCTATTTTACTAAAAGTCACCACTTTTATACGTCATCAAAATATTGATTTTAAAAATCAAAATTTCGGAATCAAATGAACAGATATTTTATGGAATTGGCATACAACGGAGAAGGTTATCACGGTTGGCAAATACAACCTAATGCAATAACCGTGCAGGAAGTTTTAGAAAATTGTCTTTCTTTGATATTAAAAGAAAAAATTGGTATCATCGGTTGCGGACGAACCGATACCGGAGTACACAGCTCCGCCTATACAGCACATTTCGACACTTTAAAAAAGCCGAATGAATTGACTAACTTAACCTACCGACTTAATAACTTTTTACCTTCCGATATAGCTGTGTATAAAATATACAAAGTCCCCAATAAGCTACACGCTCGCTTTTCTGCAACAGCAAGAACGTATCAATATCAAGTAATTACGCACAAAAATCCCTTCTTCGCCAAAACCGCCTATAAAATAAAACCCGATATAAATTTCGACAAGATGAACCTTGCCGCCAAAAAACTTATTGAATTTTCAGATTTTACAAGCTTTAGCAAACTGCACACCAATACAAAAACAAATAATTGCAAAATTTATTCAGCGGGTTGGGAACAAAGTTTACAAAATCCGTTTTTGTCTATTTTTACCGTTAAAGCAGACCGATTCTTGCGAAACATGGTGAGAGCAATGGTCGGAACGCTTATTGAAGTCGGAAACAACAAAAAAAGTATTCAAAATTTTACCGATATTATACATAGCAAAAATCGTTCCAAAGCCGGCAAATCCGTGCCTGGATATGCACTTTTTTTAAAAAAAATTGATTATCCCGATTTTCCTTATAAAAACATTCCGAAGATTTAAAATTGAAAAGATATTTAAAAATAAAAAAGTAAAAAGTATGTATTTTGCAGTATAATTAAAAATATAAAAATTTATTAACAAATTTGCAAGTTTTATTCATTTTTTATATATTATACTGTATATTAAGTATTTATGTCTATTTATCTTTCACAGATAACTTTACAATTATTAAAATAAAGTTTACAAAAAGCTTGCAAAAGCTCTAAATTAATTGGTCTGAAATTTTATTATTTCGACTTTTTTTTATACGTTTGCAATCAGACAAAAAACTTTTACCGCATTACCTAAAGTATTCAATTCAAACTCAGTACATATTTCGGAAACAATATGAGTACAAGCCTTAATGACAAGGGACTGAATCAAGTTCGCAAGTCTGTATGGGAATATGAGCAGACGCTTTTATCTCGCACCGGACAATATTATGATATTGATGTTTTTGCAAAAATAATAGATTATTATATTGCAAAAGATAGGTTTGAAGACGCAGGTATTGCTTTGAAAAAAGCGTTAAAAATACATCCGGGTTCTTCAGAATTGCAAATTATTAAATGTGAAATTTTAATTGAAGAGGGGGACTATTCTCTTGCTGTTAAATTACTTAAAAAATTAGAAAAAAATCTTCCGGGCGATAAAGATGTTCTTCTTTTACTTGGACTATCCAATACATTATTGGAAAAACATCGAGCAGCCAAAAAATATTTTGAAAAAGTTGTTTCCGGTAATCTTGAAAATAAAGAAGAATATTTAAGCATTATCGGAGCTTCGCTACGCAGCAAGGGACGCTATAAATCTGCAATAAATTATTTTGAAGACGCACATGATATAAACCCGACAGACCCTATTTTATTGTACGAATTAGCTTTTTGTTATGAAAAAGCAGGTGAACTTGATAGAAGTTTTTCTTATTACGAAAAATATCTTGAAGAAGATGCTTATTCTTCAAGTGCATGGTATAACCTCGGAGTGGCGGCAAAAAATATGGGAAAGACTGAAAAAGCAATTGAGGCTTATGAATATGCAATAGCAATAGATCCGAATTTCAGTGATGCAATTTTCAATCTCGGAGTAGCTTATACCGATATTGGAGAATATAAAGATGCAATAGAATCTTTTTCCGGATATTTGAATATAAAACCAAAAGATAATGAAGCAATTTGCTATCTTGCAGATGCTTATGAAAGTCTTGGAGAGTATAAAAAAGCAGAAAAATTATATTATAACGCTCTTACCATAAATAATAATTGTCATCAGGCTTGGTACGGAATGGCAACGGCAAATTTCAGACGAGAAAAATACAATTCAAGTATAAAATATATTTCAAAAGCTCTTAAATATGAGCCTGAAAATTATGAATATTGTTATATAAAAGGAGTTTTATCGCAAGAACTCGGAGAAATTGAGAACGCAATAAAATATCTTTCAAAATCAGTAAAAAATAATCCTTTTGAGCATCGTTATATTTTGGCATATTCCGATTTGGTATTTAT
>JAOZMN010000483.1 GCA_029934265.1 Bacteroidales bacterium | reverse complement strand
TCAGTCCCATATATGCACTTACGTAAGGAATAAGAGTTTTGGAAGTATTACCCGTTGCAAAAATTCCTCCGCCGTTGTAACCCGAATAAAGATTAAACCATTTTCGTTTTCCTCTGCCGAAATGTTTGGTATAAAAATCTTGTCCGAAACCGAAATGGAAAAGTTCGCTGTATCTTGTATCGTCCGAAGTTTCGCTGGAAAATTCTTTTAAAGCACCAAGTGTAAAATGAGATTTGCCTTTGGTTATAAGATATTTAAGAGAGTATCCCATATATTGTTCCGCCGAAATATTTGAAATGGGAGTTTCCACGAAAAGCATATCGAAAGTAGCGCCCGGCATATTTACCCAGCTCACATCTCCGGAACTGAAATCTACCGTATCATCGTAAATATTATAGACAACTTTGTATGTTTTATCGTTGTTGTAAGAAATTAAATCATTTTTAAGCTCAAAAATTTGTTTTTCGATACTTCTTACTTCCAGCCAATAACTGTAATATCTTTCATCTTTATTTGTCATCGTTTCAAGTTCTTTATTGTAGGCTGTTTTTTTCTTATTAAGAAAATCGAGTTCCGTATTTATTTTTTTAATTTCGGAAGTAAAACTTGAAGTGGAAATATTGCGGTCTCTTAAAAAACCCAAGTTTTTAGTCAAGCTGTCCAATGATTTTAGGTACTTACCGTCAATATAAAATTCAGCAGTTATGCTTGTCGATTCTTCATCAATTTTAATAACGGTTGAATTTGTTTTTTTTATGAAATCGTTTAATTGCTCTTTCGATTTTTCGAAAAAAGAACTGTTTACCGATATATTTATTTCTGTAATAAATACCTCTTCGTTTTGTGCAAAAATAAAATTGCAACTTATTAGTAATATGATAATTAATGTAATCTTTTTCATCTTTTTAAATTTTAGTTAGAATTAATTATAATTTTTTATTTTGATTATGATAAAACATCACTTCTATACCGGTCTTATTTTTATTTTAGAACCTGTATCTTGTAGAAATAGAATCTTTATAAACAGTTTCACTCATTGCGTAGCCGGATTCGGCATAAACACCGGAAGAATTTACAATTTTTCCTGATTTTAAAGTTGCTTCAATGCTGTACGTACTTTCTCCGGTATTATCGAGGTAATAAATTAGTTCTTTATTTTTTTTTATTCCTTCTTCTTCGAGGATATTTTCCTTGTGTTTTATTTTTATTTTTGTGATATTTTCCCCTGATTTATTTGTAATTGTTATCATTATTTTATTACCGGGTGCAATAAAATGTTTTATGTCTTTTCCGTAAAGTGCAGATACAACAATTATAGGTGTCAATATCACTATTAGAATAATTACTATTTTTTTTTCATTGAGTTCAATATAAAAAGACCCTAAGGGTTTAATTTAACAAGATTTAATAAATTTAAACATTTTAGGTACAATTTTTTACTTCAAACCCTTAGGGTCTGATTGCGAGAGAATATCTTTTTTATAACGGACTTAATTATAATATTTACAAAACTTTGTTATTCCACATTTGTCGCATTTAGGTTTTCTTGCTGTGCAGATATAACGACCATGCAGTATAAGCCAGTGATGTGCAAGTGGTTGTAAGTCGTCAGGGATATATTTTATTAATTGTTTTTCGGTATCTAACGGTGTTTTTGCGTTTATTGCAAGTCCTGTCCGTTCCGAAACTCTGAAAACATGAGTATCTACCGCCATTGCAGCTTGATTATAAACAACTGAAAGTATTACGTTTGCAGTTTTTCGTCCTACGCCGGGAAGTTTCATCAAAGATTTCAAATCGGAAGGAATTTTTCCGTTAAAATCTTCAAGTAACATTTTTGCTGTTCCCCAAATATGTTTTGCTTTATTATTCGGGTACGAGCAACTTTTTATGTATTCGTAAATTTCGGCAATATCGGCATCTGCAAGAGTTTCTGCATCGGGAAATCTTCGGAATAAATCTTGCGTAAGTATATTTACACGCTTGTCGGTGCATTGTGCCGAAAGTATTACGGCAACCAACAGCTGAAACGGACTTTCGTATTCAAGTTCTGTTTCGGCTGTCGGTGCGGTTTTCAAAAAATATTTTATTATATTTTCGTACCGTTCTTTTTTTGTCATTTATGGTCGTTCGAGAAATAAATTGCGGCATAAAAACTTTGTGATTTATGTCTCCAAGGATTATCTGTATTTTTAGGGGCAGTAACGTCTGCAAGTCCGTAGTTATAACGATAACCTAAGTGGAACATTCCGGCGGTCATTCCCACATCAAAAACAGTTCCGTAGTCGATACCGTTCATGTCGGCAGTACTTTTTTTCCCATTTCCGAGAGTCAATTCGTTATCGTTCTTTTTGCCG
>JAOZMN010000103.1:4065-8942 GCA_029934265.1 Bacteroidales bacterium | reverse complement strand
CATCAAGAGATTCCGAAAATGTAATGGACTTACTCAGTGAGCTTACACTGAAAGGAAAACTTATTTTCGTAGTAATCCACCAGCCCTCTTCCGAAATATACAAAATGTTCGACAGAATGTTAATTCTCGACCAAGGAGGCTTACTTATATATTACGGAAACCCGATAGAAGCAATAGTCTATTTCAAAACAATAGATAACCAAATAAACAGCGGAGAAGGAGAATGTTCAGTTTGCGGTAACGTAACCCCCGAGCTGATATTCAATATAATGGAAGCAAATGTTGTCGATGAATTCGGACAATATACAGAAGAAAGAAAAATAAAAGCTCCGGAATGGAAAAAACATTTCGACAAAGCAGAATTAATCGAAAAAATCGAAACCATTGAAACCGACCCGCCCACAACACTCGAAATACCAAGTTGGTTCAAACAGTTGCGAATATTTACAATACGTGATGTATTATCGAAAGTAAGCAACAAACAATATATAATATTAAACTTGCTCGAAGCTCCTTTACTTGGCTTTATACTCTCATTTTTAATAAGATACATCGCCGACCCGACATCATCGGTTTACATATTTTACGACAACGAAAATATGCCGCCGTATATCTTCATGAGTATCGTTGTAGCCCTGTTTCTCGGACTAACGGTAAGTGCAGAAGAAATATTCAGAGACCGGAAAATTCTCAAACGAGAAAAATTCCTAAATCTGAGTCGCTCCGCATATCTGATGTCGAAAATATCCATACTCACAGTAATATCGGCAGTACAATCCATACTTTTCGTACTTATAGGAAACACAATACTTGGCGTACACGGAATGCTGTTTGAATATTGGATAATGCTTTTCTCAGTATTTGTTTTTGCCAATATGATGGGCTTAAACATCTCTGCATCATTCAATTCTGCAGTTACAATTTATATATTGATACCACTTTTAATGATACCCCAAATGTCACTTGGCGGAGCAATGTTCAGCTTCGATAAACTTAACAGATTTATCGGAAGCGTAGGCAAAGTTCCGGTAATTGCCGAATTTATGGCATCACGTTGGGCTTACGAGGCGATGATGGTTTATCAATTTAAAGAAAATACTTTTGAAAAAAGTTATTTTAAATACGACAGAGTTAAAAGTTTCACCGATTTCAAACAAAGTAATTTTCTAATATCGCTCGAAGGAAGCCTCGACGAACTCGAATTATTAGACACCGAACGAAATAAAGTCGATATAAATAAAGATTCCGTAGAAAACTTAATGGAAGAAGAATTTGCATTACTGAAAAATGAAATGTGGTTGGAAAACGGAAGAATGCAAAATTTGAATAACACCTTACCTGATTTGGAAATAGAATCGCCGGTTGAAGACATAAAAGACTTGGCTATTCCTAAAAGTTTATTAAAAGAACTTAATAAAGAACAATACAACAAAGACGTTACCAACGAGGTCAGAGAATATCTTGACGACTGGAAAAAATATTATCAGAAAGTTTATTCAAGAACAGTAACACACAAAGAACTTATAAAAGAGTGGTTTAACAAGCAAGAACCAAAACTGTACAACAAACTCCGAAAAAAATATCACAACGAACATCTTGACGATATTGTAAGGAACGTATATGAAAAGAAGAAAATTTTACGTTATAAAGATAAGTTGATACAACAAGCAGAACCGATATTCCTATATCCGTCCACAACAGGTTTTGTCGGATTCAGGACACACTTTTACGCTCCGAGAAAATATTTTATGGGGCAAAATTTCGGAACATTCGGATTTAACATCATAGTAATTTTCATAATGTCAGCCTTATTGTATATACCTTTATACTACGAACATCTTAAACGAGCATTAGAATTTACAGGGTCAATTAAATTACCGAAAATTAAAATTAAAAGAAAAAAGAAAAAGCCTAAGAAGCAAGAAGCCAAAAAGAAAACAAAAAAAAGTATATTGAGACGAAAAACGAAAAATAAAGAGTAAATTTTTTTACCGGTTTTTTTTTAATATCTTTGAACGATTTTATAACATTTCGGAATTTCAAAATAATAAATCTTAACTTTTAAAATTCCTTTTTAAAATATTTTTAAGTTATGAATAAAAAAGTTCTCATTTACTTAGGTATTATTATCGGAACATTCAGTCTCTTCTCATGCGGAGGTGAAGAAGACAAAAAACCACCAAAACATCTTGGAGGGAGTGGAGTAAACAATACAATAGACAACACTGCCATTAACAAAATTATCGAAAGTTTTTCATCGCCGGTAGAGATGGCGGCTTTAATCGAAGACATGAAAGTGCCATATTCAAAAAAATATTTGGTGCCGACTGACAATGCAGATGATTTTGATACAAATTTCAAAAAAGCACTCGGACTCGGAATGTTAAGTTCCGATTTGGGATACCTTAACGTATATCACAAACAAAACGGAATTGTAGAATATTTAACCGCAATAAAAAGAATCTCAGATGATTTAGATATAGATAAATACTTTGACTTTCAAACACTTAAAAGATTAGCATCGAATAATGACAATCTTGATTCGTTAATGTTTCTTTCAGTACACAGCTACCACCAAATGGACGAACATCTGCGAGAAACCGAAAGAAGCGACCTTAGTGCATTAATGGTAACAGGAGTCTGGATAGAGGGATTATTCCTTGCCGTAAAAGTAAATGAATATGCCAACAGCAACACACTGCGAGACAGAATAGGAGGACAAAAAACCATACTTTACGACCTCATTAAAGTACTAAAAGCATTCAGTTCAAAACCATACTTTAACGACTTAATTTCAAAATTTGTAGAACTGCAAACAGCCTACGAAGCCGTACAAATAAGAACCGAAAGTTCAGGAGAGGTACAAACAATAATTGAAGACGACGGAACAGAACTCATTATCGACAACGAATATACGGTAGTTGATATGACGGACGAACAACTTAATGAAATAGCTAAACTTATTGAAAACATAAGAAACAGCTTAATAAAAGAATAAAATTTATTACAAAAGTAAGTCCACACACTTAAGTTTTTACACATTTACTTGCGGATAACTTATTGATTATAATAATATTACACGAGTGCGTAAGCAATATAAAATAGGTCGAAGGGAAACTATTTTAAATAAATCTAAAAACACTAAATTTATAACTTATATAATCGTTATTGTGTTATAATTATAACGATTAATCAATTTTTTTTATTATGAAAAAAATAACAATAATGATGTTTGTACTTTCAGTTTTCTTACTGGGAGCAAAAATAGAAACAAAAGCACAATGTAAGCAAACAATGGTTTATGACTGTGCCACCAAAACAAAAGCCATATATTTGCGGGATTTTAACGCCAAGCTGAAACGCACAGACGGAAGCGGTCCCGGAGGAAAATGGATAGTCAAACTAAACAAGGGAACACGTTACAGATTTAACCTTTGTACTCCGTCAGGATTTGAAGGCAAAGTAATACTCACACTTTACGACAGCACACACCCCGAAGGAACAAGCAAATGGACAACAAAAGGCAAAGAAAGAGCATCTTTTGATACAATAGCAACACGCTCCGGAGCTTATTACGTCTCCATTAAATTCGCAGAAGGACAAGGGAAGAAAAAAACTTGTGCCGTAGGCATACTTTCTTTTGTAGGAAAAAATTAAATTCAAAAAAATAAATACATAACTAATAATGCCACAGTCCGTAAAAACTGTGGCATTATTGTTATTTGCACATTATTAATTACATTGCACTTCTTTCTTTTTCACAAAAAGAAATATCCACTTTCTCATAAATTCAGTCTCGAAATCAAAACGATTTATACCTTTCGGACACAAAAATTTATTTCTCTTAAGTTTGTTAAATTTCGGATTTATATTTCTGAAATTAATATCTATCCCAAGTTTTAAAGCTTTGTCAAAGAAAAAATAAGCATCTACAAAAATCTGTTCTTCAAGCACATGAGCCGAAATAAAAAGAATCAATTTATCCATATCGGACAAACCATTCCAGATAACGGCAGTTGCATTACCAAAACTTTTTACGGAAGGGACAAACTGTCGTTGGACAATTTTTTCAGTGATGCTTTTTGATTTCAAAATTTCGGCATAGTCAAAAGCACGATATGCCAAACACTGTGTATAATATGGATTTCCCGAAGTCAAACGATAAATCGTTCGAATAGCGGCTTGCTCAAAAGGTATCGAACTTTCCGAAAGCTTCACCAATTCTCTTACCGTTTCAAGTTCAAACGATGAAATATTTAAGTATTTCGTCTTGCTTCTAAATAAATTTTCTTTTGCATTTTTATTACCTGAGTAATTACCGCCCAAAGCATAAATTAATTTAAGCCTCCCGCCTACCCTACTCAAAATATCAGTAGAGTTTGACAAAACTTCGGCAAATTTATTTATACTCGCACCGGAATACATCACATCAAACTCATCGAAAAGTACTATTATCGTTTTGTTTGTATCCGATTTTAAAATTTCAATTAATATATCTTCAAAATTAATTTCTAAATCTTCAAAATTAATTTTACCGGTATCAAATTTTAATTTCCCTGCAATTTTACTTACAAGTCGTTTCAATAAAGTTTCCAAACGAGAAGAAATACCTGTTTGCAAATTTATATAAACTATTCCTGTTGTATTATTTTTAAAATTATCCCTGATATTTTGCAAAAGCGATGTTTTACCAACCCTCCGTTGCCCCGATAAAAACAGATGAATACTGTCGCTTTGTAAAAAAGACTTTACACTGCAAAGCAAATCTTTCCGACCAAAAAAATCACTGCCTTTGGCAGGATGTCCGATAATAAAAGGATTCTTATTGCTTTCTATATTAGTCATCACATAAAATTGAGTTTTTTAAAATATAAGTA
>JAOZMN010000103.1:444-4055 GCA_029934265.1 Bacteroidales bacterium | reverse complement strand
ATTTAAGGTCCACATATTGATTGATACAGTGAAACTAAAAGACCTTACTTTTTTAATAAGGAAAAATCAGGGAATATAAGTACCCAAACAAAAACTTCACCTATTTACTTAATTATAACTTACTAATTAATAAAAATTTATATCAATGCGGAAGTAATATCAAAGAGGTCGAAGACTTTACTAAACTTCGTAAGTATAATTTAACTATATTACAAAAGTAGCGAATTTACAAAAAAAGCAATACTTTGTCGGGAAAATATTTATATTTGTACTTAATTATTAACGGCACTTTTAATGAATAAAACTGACAATAAAGGAATTTTACGCAATTTATTCCGCAAACCTTTTATTTTACTTAATTGGATATTTGCACTATTGCTACTGTTTTCGTATGTTTCTGTACATTTAAGTCCCGAAACTATACCCGGGATTGCAGTTCTCGGTTTACTTTATCCATTTTTAATTTTTATTAATCTTTTCTTTTTAATTTTTTTCGTTTTTCGTAAAAAAAAATTCTTTTTAATTTCTTTTATTACAATTATTATCGGTTTTAATCATTTTACAGATTTTGTTAGTTTTAATCTTTTAAAAGATAAAGTTTCGGATAAAACTTCCATTAAAATACTCTCATATAATGTTCGTATGTTCGATTTATACAAATGGAGCGATGTACCCTTCACACGCAATAAAATGCTTCGGTTACTGAAAAATGAAGATGCCGACATATATTGTTTTCAAGAATTTCACTCGAATAATAATAAGCCCGATAACAACCTTGATACTATATTGAAACTTCAAAAAACAAAAAATTATATTCTTTCATATAAAACAAAAAGTAATAAAAGTCTCGGCACCGGTATTTTCAGTAAATTTCCAATCTTAAATTCCGGAAATATCGAACTTAACAATAAAAATAAAAAATGTATTTATGCCGATATAATCATATACAAAGATACTGTAAGAATTTACAATATCCATTTGGCTTCCGTTCATTTGGGCTACAACGATTATAATTTTGTAGAAAATATTACAGAAAAAGACAATGCCGACAAATTTAAAGGTATCGGAGGTATTTTTTCAAAACTGATGCAAGGCTTTAACAAAAGAGCTGTCGAGGTTGATGCAGTTTCGGCACATATAAAAAATTCACCTTACAAAGTAATTGTTTGCGGCGATTTTAACGATGTGCCTGTTTCTTATACTTACAGAAAAATAAGGGGTGGCTTAAAAGATGCTTTTTCCGAAACAAGCTTTGGGACAGGCAGTACTTATGCCGGCAGTATTCCTTTATTCAGAATTGATTTTATGCTTCACAGCCCTTCAATAATACCGAAAAATTTCGACGTAATAAAAGAACCGTATTCCGACCACTACCCTATTGTGTGTGATTTTATGCTGACCCCGTAAGAAATCATTAATGAGTTCAGTCTATAAAGTTGCAAATCACTTATCATACAGTAAATACTTTACTCTCATTTCATTGTACTCTTTCAATTCCGTCTCCCAAGTTTTTTCTATTTCAATTTCGGACATTCCGCTTTTGATTTGCTTTAAAACTTCGCTATTTCCGATAAGTAAATTGAACCAATTTTCACGAGTTACAAATTTAGATTTATCTTCAAATTGATTGTAATAATTTATGAAATATTTAAGTGTAAATTTTGTATCGAGCAAAGTTTTTCTTAAATCTTCTCCATAGCATAACTTGCCTTCGTGCAAAGGGTTTGTTTGCATTCCTTCAATATCTTTGGGGGTAAAAGTAAAATTACCGAAAGTAGAATCCGGGTATCCGATAACTTGAAACGGAAATTTCGTCCCCCGTCCGATACTTACAGAAGTCGCTTCAAACAGACAAAGTGCAGGATAAAGTCGGATAGAAATATCAGTCGGCAGATTAGGAGAGGGTTTTACAGGTAATGACCATTTATCGGAATGTTTATAATTTTCAACTTTTATTACTTTCAAATTGCATTTTATTTCACCTTTCAACCAAAGTTCTCCGTTTATCATTCCTGCAAGCTCGCCAACGGTTAATCCGTGCACAATCGGTATAGGGTGCATTCCGACAAAAGATTTATATTTTGCCTTCCTAACCGGACCTGCGACATAATCGCCAAGCGGATTAGGACGGTCTAAGACCAAAAAATCTTTATTATTTTCCGCACAGGCTTCCATTACATTGTGCATACTGCTTATGTATGTAAAAAAACGAACTCCTACATCTTGAACATCAAAAACAACAATATCGAGGTCGGAAATTTGCTCGACCGGCGGTTTTCTGTTTTTACCGAAAATTGCAACTATCGGCGTTCCTGTTTTTTCATCTTTACTGTTTGAAATATGTTTTCCTCTGTCAGCATTGCCTCTGAAACCGTGTTCGAGAGCAAATATTTTAACAATATTTATATTGTTTTCCAATAAAACATCAAGTAAATGTTTATTACCGACCAGCGATGTTTGATTTACAACCAAACCAACTTTTTTACCGATTAGCAAATTAATATATTTATCTAATTGTTCTGCTCCGGTAATTATTTCGAGTGTTTTATTGACGGTATCGGAATTTTCGGCAAGAATTTGCGTTTTGGAATCTGTTTTTTGTTTTTTTTCCTGTCCCGAACAACTTATTAATATAAAAAAGAAAACTATACTTATTAAAAATATGATTTTTTTAAAATAAAATTGTAAATTGTTCATTGTAAACTGTTCTTTGTTTAATATGTAGAAAGTATTTCTTTAAAAGCTTCATTCGGACTTGCGGGATTTCCGTTTTTTCTGTATTCAGGCTTTAGTCCTTCGACAAAATACATATCAATTTCACCTTTGTTTTTCGCATAAATTTTACCTCTCGAAATACAAATAAAATAGTCTTTTATGTGTTGATATGTGTCGCCTGAAACATTTACCTTATCCGGCTCACCGGAAGATTCCATACGGCTTGCGATATTTACCGCATCACCCCAAATATCGTAAGCAAATTTTTTGGTTCCGATAACTCCGGCAACAACTTTCCCTGTATTTATACCTATTCTCAATCGCCAAGGTTCTTTATTCTCTTCGATACGTTTTAAATTTGACACTTTCATAAATTCTTGTATTTCAAGTGCCGCAAGAGTAGTATCTATAGGATTACTTTTATTTCGGAGCGGAAGCCCTCCTGCACACATATAGGCATCACCTATTGTTTTTATTTTTTCGATATAATGATTGTCTATTATTTTATCGAATGCAGTAAAATAAATTTCAAGTTCGTTAATTATTTCTTCGGGACTTAATTCGGACGATATTTTCGTAAAATCTTTGAAATCGGAAAAAACAATACTTGCCTTTCGATATTTTTTAACATCAACTTTACCTTTATTTTTAAGCTGTTCGGCAATTTCATAAGGTAGGATATTTTGAAGAAGATTATCTGTTTTTATTTTTTCTTCTTCAAGTTTTTCTTTCTGTTCTTCTAATTTTTTTTGATTTAATTCAAGTGCTTCCGTTTGTTTTTTAATGCCTTGTATTAATTTAAACAAGGACAAGGTAGATTTCACCCTTACGGTAAAGTCCAGTTTATCAATCGGTTTTCGAATAAAATCGACGGCTCCCAATTCATAAGCCAAAGC
>JAOZMN010000103.1:0-434 GCA_029934265.1 Bacteroidales bacterium | reverse complement strand
CCAAAGAAATATTTTCACGAGTGGTAAGAGCAATTATCGGAATATCAAAGGTTAGAGCGTCATTTTTGATATTTTTAATTATTTTTATACCTGTATTTTTTTTTAAATCAATATCTACAATTATTAAGTCCGGTGTTTTTTCTTTAATTGTATTACAAATATTATCGGCATCACTTTCAAACCGGACATCATACCTACCTCCGGCATCGTCAATAAACGCACTCCGAATATCCGATGAAACATTTCCGGTTTTTTCAATTAATAAAAGTATATTAAAACGTATTTCGTGCATTTATTTTATCCTAATGTAGCTTAATGTTTTGCAAAAGTATAAAAAAATGCAATTTTTCGCCACTATAAAGTTATACTTTTAACGAATTAATATTCTTTTTGTTATTAAATTATTTTAGAGGCTTTATAAACCAATGATTTAC
>JAOZMN010000102.1 GCA_029934265.1 Bacteroidales bacterium | reverse complement strand
ATTTCAAGATATTGTTTTACAAGTTCTTCCAAGTCGGGAACTACAATTCTTATTATTCCGTTTTTTTTTAAAACTCGATAACATTCTTTGATAAAATATTTTGCTTCTTTTTTATGCAGATGTTCTAAAATATTGGAATGATAAACTACGTCAAAACTTTCATTTTCAAAAGGCAAACCTGCTACAATATTATGGTTAATAACGCATTTATGGTTTGCATTTATGTCTATATTTGTCCAATTATCGGAACAAATAAATTTGTTTCCGCAACCAATATTTAGTAATTTCATTAATTTTTTATTTTAAAAATAAACCCTTCCCAGTATGCTTTTTTATCTTGCAATATTATTGGTTTTGTATGAAACGAATCGAAACTTTTGATTAAAGTGTATTCTTTTTTCATAAAATTAAGAAATTTTGCCTCGTTTAAAAACCATGCAGGGTAGCTTGCTTTATATATCTCTTGCGGGACTATTTGTATTGTAAGTTTTTCAAATTTGTCTTCTGTAAAAGCAGTTGTTTCAAAAATGATATATTCAAAATTGTATTTTAATATATTTTGTAATAATTCGTATGGGTTTTCGACATATTGCAATGTGTTTGACAAAAGTAATACATTTATTTTTTTGTCTTTTATACAATTATCAATATTATAATAAAAATTTAATGTATCATCTTTAAAAGTTCGTTTTCCTTCTTTTACAAAATTTTCTTGTTCAACAATATTCCATGAAAATCCTTTTAAATGCTCCAGAAAATCTTTGTTTTGATAATATGTACTTCCGAGTGAACCCCCAAAATCTAATACATTAAGTTTATAGTTATTTTCGCTTGCGATTTTAAGTAAACCTTTCAATAACTCTTCGGAATATTCTTTTTTTTCAAAAATAACGGAATCTCTTTCGTAAACTGCCTCGCCGTTTTTCACTTTTAGAAGTGATGTTCTTACTTTTTGTAAAATATTATCAGTATCGTAGCCTGTGCAGTCTGCTTTAGCTTCTTGCCATGTTTTGTAATTACCGAACCAGCCGGATTTTTTTTCAGTAATTGTTGTTGCTTTTTTTCCCTTTTCTAAACGTTTAGCTATTTTAATAAATACAGGGGGAATAAAAAGTTTTAATAAATATTTTATCATATTATTTTTTAATAATAAATTTACATATTCTCAAAAAAGAACGTGGGTGTTTAATGAAAAAAAATATTAATGACTTATACTGTTTATTATTAATCATTTTTGTTATATACAATTTGTTTTGTATTAAAATTGTTCTGTTATTTGGATGTGTCAATAAATCATTCCATTGTACATATTTTAATGATTTTTGGTCTTTAATATTAATATCTTTAACAAATTCGTTAAATTCATTAAAAGAATAGCCTGTTTTTTTAACTAAATCTTTACCGATATTTTCTATAAATCCTTTTACTAATATTTTATTTTGTTTTGTTTTTAAATTATTTTTCCAAGCATCAATATATTTATTTACAGGTCTATCATGTTTATGAATACTTTTAGTATCTACAAGTTTACCTTGTAAGATTCCTATTTTTGCTTTATAATCTAACATTGTTTTTTCAAACTTTACTCCAATATATTTACAGATACTTTCTATTTCTATTTCAGGATTTTTAATAATATCCTCATACCTTACAATTATGCTGTTTTTTTTATTGGTTTTGTATCCTTCATATAATAGTTTATACCCAAAAAGCAAATCATTTCTTATATTCACATCACCTAAACCTTCAATATTATTTCCGACCATACTTGTAATAAATGAACTAAATATTGCCAATGGATTTCTTACAATAAAAATAAATTTAGCATCAGGAAAAATCCTCATTAATTCAGGTAATATTAAATAATATCTGCTTGTTTTATCTATAAAAATATTTTTTTCTTTTTCTTTTAAAAAAGTATCATATAAATGAGTTGCCATTTTTCTTACAGCATTATAATATTCTTGTTCTTTATTTTTTAATTGTCCAAGAAAGTCATTTAATGCAATTCTACATATTTCATGATTATATGGTGCAGTTATTGTGTCTTCCTTTAAAGACATAGATGCAGGAAACAGTATCCATGGTTCAGCAGTTGCTACCATTTCGGAATGTGCTCCAAGAATATGTTGTAACATTGTAGAACCACTTCTTGGTAGTGATATTATGAAAACTATTTTGTTATTTCCCATTTTAATTTAGGTATAATAAAACCTGCTCTATTAAGGTTTAATTTATAATCAAAAACATCAATTTCAAAAGAAATTAAATTTTCATAATATTCTAAAATTTCAATATTTGGTATATGTGAAGCTATTGTAACATGATATATTCCCTTTTTTAGTAAATTTGCAGGGATAATGCAAATTGCATTGTAATTATTTCCAATTATTTCTAATCTGCTTATACCTGCATCAGAGTCCCATGAAGTGAAAATAATATTTCCATTATCATCTGTAACTCTAAAAAGTAAAACGAATGAACCTACTACTTTTTTTATTTTATATCCAATCTTAACAATAATATCCTCAGTATATGAAAAACTGAAACACCGTTTATTTTTTTTGTTTAAAATAGAAATACCTATAAATGAAAAACTTGCATTATTAGAATTTATCTTTGTATAACCTGTTTTATCTTTTATTTTATTTTGTCTTCCTAAATACTGTTTAATTCCATTAGCAGTTTCTCCGAAGTATGATTTTTGTCCATTTTCAAGAATTAAAACTTTTTCACATAATTTTTGAATACTCGCCATGTTATGACTAACAAACAACACTGTCCTCCCACCACCTCTACTCACATCTTGCATCTTCCCAATAGCTTTTTTCTGAAACTCGGCATCGCCAACTGCAAGAACTTCATCTACAACAAGAATATCCGGTTCTAAGTGTGCCGCTACGGCAAAAGCGAGTCGTACATACATTCCTGAAGAATAACGTTTTACCGGTGTATCTAAGTATTTCGCAACTCCGGCAAATTCTACAATTTCATCAAGTTTTCTTTTGATGTCATTTTTTGTCATTCCGAGAATTGCTCCGTTGAGAAAAATATTCTCTTTGCCGGTTAATTCGGCGTGAAAACCTGTTCCTACTTCGAGTAAACTTGCAATTCTGCCTTTTACTTTTATTGCTCCCGTTGTTGGACCTGTTACTTGTGAGAGTAATTTTAAAAGTGTTGATTTTCCTGCTCCGTTTTTTCCTATTATTCCGAGAATTTCTCCTTGTTTTACATCAAGGTTTATATCTTTTAATGCCCAAACATAAGCACCGCCGGTTTTGTCTATTTGATTTTCTTGTCCGATTTTAAGTGTTGGGTCTTCTTTGCCTCGCATACGATACCACCACGATTGTAAATCGCCGGTAAGGGTGTTTGTACCAACGAGACCAAGCTGATAGCGTTTTGATATGTTTTCTAATTTTATTACTGTTTCGGACATTTATTTAAAAGGATTTATAATTTTTAATGTGTTTTCTATAATTTGATTGTGCTGCATATCTTCTGTATATAAAATTGAGCAGTTGTTTAACAAGGCGGAAGCAATAATATGACTATCCCAAAATGAGATTGCATATTTTTCTCTAATTTTGATGCTTTTCAAAACTGTTTTTATATCAAGATTTGCAACAAAATATCGTTCTGCTATGTTTTGTGTAAAAATATAAATTTCTTTTTCATTATATCCGGCTTTTCTTTTTAAGTTAAAACAAACTTCATTTATAACTTGAATACTCAAAAAGATTTTTTCTTTATTTAAAATTTTATTTGCAATATCGTGTTTTGATAATTTGCTTTCCATAAAAGCATATAGCCAAATGTTAGAATCAATAAAATTATTATTCATAAATTTCTTTTCTTTTTAATGGAACAAATTCATTTATCTGTCTTGGTAATATTGTCTTTTTTTTTTCATAAATATCAAATTCGTCTGTTATATTCTTTTTTTCAAAAAAAGTTTTTTTTAAAGTATATTTAAAAATAATATAATTCAAAATATTTTCAAATTCTTCTTCCGCTTTTTCCGGCAACTGCGAAAAAAACAAATTCGGATTTCGTTTAAAGGTCTCTATATCAATCAATTGCTCCATGATTTTATTATTTAGATGAAAAATTATACCGTATCCATAAACGATTGTTCTACTTTATTAAATAATAATATACCTATAGTTAGTGTAACAATCATAAACCCAAAGCTGTATAATAAATAAGTGTAATTTACCGAACCGGCTCCGAGTAAAGAATATCTGAAAGTTTCAATTATAGAAGTTACAGGGTTTAATAAAGCGGCTGTTTTGTATGTTCCCGATAATTCCGACAACGGATATACTATCGGAGTGGCATACATCCATAATTGAACACCAAATTCTACAAGGTTTGTTAAATCTCTGTATTTGGTTGTAAGTGCCGAAAGAATAATTCCGAAGCCAAGCCCTAAACCTGCCATGAGTATTACTAATACCGGAATTAAAAAAACGTATTTATTCGGACTGAAATCTGCTCCGATAATTCCGAAATAAGTCATAAAAGCAAGCAAGAACAGAAATTGTATTATAAATTGTATAATTCCGGATATTACTACGGATATTGGTGTTACCAAGCGAGGAAAGTAAACTTTGCCGAATATACCTGCATTACCCGTAAAAGTTGTCGAAGTTGCTCTTAAACTACTCGAAAAATAGTTCCATGCGGTAATTCCTGTCATGTAAAACAACATTGGCGGTAAACCGTCGGTTGATATTTTTGCTATTTTACCGAAAACTACGGTAAACATCAGGGTTGTTAAAAGAGGTTGTATTATAAACCATAACGGTCCGAGTATTGTTTGTTTATATCGTGCAACAAAATCTCTTCTTACAAAAAGCACTACTAAATCTCGATAATTCCAAATTTCTTTTAAATTTATATCGAACCAATGCCTTTTGGGTCGGATAATCATCGACCAGTCTTCTTTTTGGGTTGTACTCATGTTTTTTTACAAATCTTATTAAATTTTAGGACAACAGTCGTAAAAATATTTTATGCAAATATAGTATGTATTTTCGGAAAGTAAAATTTATTAATTTTTCAGTTCAAAAAAAGCAATTTTCCCGTGTAAGTTTGCTCTCCTGTTTTTGTTGTACAGAAAATCACGTAAACTCCGGAGCCTACTCTGTTATTATTAAAATCGTTTCCGTCCCAAATTGCTTGTCCTCCGAGCGATTCTGTTTCAAATACGATTTGTCCGGAAACATCGGTAATTTTTACGTTTGTTTCTTCGAGTAAGCCGGTTATGGTAATTTTTCCGGTATAATCCGGACGAACAGGGTTTGGAAATACAAACACATCGTTGTAATATGATTTTCCTTCAATGGCTTCTCCTCTGTATGAAACGATACCCTTATCTGTACCGAAAAAAACTTCACCGGTTAAGGAATTTATACTAATATCAATAATTGTATTGGATAAAAGCGGACTGTTATCTTTATTAAAAGTATATATTGTTTCCTTTCCGTCTTCCGAAACGAGGTAAACACCGGAATTTAATGTACCAAGCCATTTTTGGTTTGCACCATCTACAGCAATGCTTGTTATGGTTTCCGTTTCGAGCAAATATTGCTCTGTTGTATCATTTCCGTAAGCGGTAAGTTGTATTCTGTCGGCATAAAAATTATCGCCCGTAAAAACGTTTTCCGGACTGTAATATATAAGTGGTCCTTCGTCTGTCCCGACCCATATTTCACCGGTTTTGTCTTCTGCAATGGAATAGACATTTGATATTACAGTTCCTTCTTCATCAACAGGTGAAAATTTTTCATATTCGTCGTCGGCATCTGTTTCCGGAGTACCGTTCGGATTAAATGCAAATAATCCGTTGTGTTCGAGGACCAGCCAAATGTCGCCGAAACTTGTTATTAAAAAATCGTTTGTACCTTCTCCGTTTATTTTTCCTTGAAAATTATAACTGTACCATTGATTATCGGTAGTTCGTACCGAAACAGGCATTGCAACTCCGCTGTTTGCTACCCACAAATTTCCTTGCCTGTCAAATTTTACCGAACTGATATTCATTTGGTCATCGACATAAGATAATGTGCTGTTAAAATCATCGTAGGTTTCCGATAAAGTATTATTTTGATATTCATACAGTCCTGTTCCCCAAGAACCTATGTATAATTTATTTTGGTCGGAAGGGTCGGTGGTAATCGAATGAAAATCAAGAATGTCGGGATTGGATATTTTTGTAGAAGTCCAAGCCTCATCGGAAAATGTGTAATATTGTCCGATATGCCATGCACTTGAGCCTTTTGTACCGGCGGTTACATAGGTTTTACTTCCGGAATTGATGATTTTTCCGAGATGATTATTTGCAGGTCCGTTCGGGTAGTATTTTTCGAGAACACCGGAATTGTGATGAATTACTAGTCCGAAACGCTCATCGGCAATAAGTAGGTTGTTATTGCCATCTAAGGTTGCATAATTTACACTCAGCCAAGAAGATGTATCTTTAAATGTGTACCAATTTACTTGTCGTTCCAAGTTTTCAAATTCGTCATATACAAGAACCATACTTTTATCAGCAAAAATAGTTTTTCCATTTTTTGATACGATTGAACGTAAATTTTTCATTTCATTATTAAAAATCGACCATTTTTCGCCGGAAAATTTGTAATTTTCATTTTCTTCGGTATCTAAATCTATTTGATTTGTATATAAAACACCGTTTGAATAACAAATTGTATTAAAAGTTTTGTTAAAGCCCGGAATGTTTTTAATTCTCTTCCATTTTCTGTAATCTGAAAGTGTTGTCAGATTTAAGTTTGCTTTGTAAATACCGTTTTCGGTAGCGGCAAAAATTGAATCTTCTTTAAAAGTGATGTCGTAAACATTTATAAAAGCAGCATCTTCACCTATAAAATAAGTGTCTTTAAATTCTTTATCTTTTAAATCGAAAATCACTATTCCGAAACCGCATGAAAAATATATGGAATCCCCTCTGAAAGTTATATTGTTTATACGTTTATCGCCGGAAATTTGTTTTCTTTTTATATCCGCAAAATTATAAACGGTATTTTCTTTTATAATATCTATATTTGAATTTTCGTAAGCAATAACTAAGGATTTTGTATCTTTATGATATTTTATCACTTTAATTAAGGCTTCGGAAAGTCCGTTTATTTTGCTTGTTTTTTCGTATTCACCGGAATTTAAGTCATAAGAAAACAAAGATAATTTTGTTCCTGCATATATATTGTTTTCTATCGGAGTGAGAGTTAAAACATCGGTATAAGATATATGATTTCTCCACTGACCGACTTTTATTTGAGAGTGTAAAAGTCCGGAAAGTAAAATGAAAATTTCGAGTATTAATATTTTTTTATTGAGCATTGATTAAAATTTACAGTAGATTAATTCGTATCTGTTTTTTTTTAGTTCCGGATAGTCAAGGCTTCGCTACACTAATTTAATGATTATTAAAATATTAACATTTATTCAACTTGGTTAATTAAGCAAAACCTTGACTTTATAGATGTTTATATGTACGACATCAAAAATAAATACCCTCGCATAAATTTCCCCGTATAATTATCTACATAATAACCACATTATCAATACCGTTTGACCTCATTAAATAGACCTTAGTCAATCACTTATTAAGGTGCTCCGCAAGTTTTTGGGTTGAAATTCCTCTGTGGCTGATTTTATTTTTTTCTTCCGCAGAAATTTCCGCAAAACTTTCTTTATAACCGTCCGGTAAGAAAATCGGGTCATATCCGAAGCCTTTTTCACCTTGTTCTTTTTCAAGTATTGTTCCGGAAATCAGCCCTTCAAATTGAGTTTCTTTTCCGTCTATGACAAGAGAAATTACGGTTTTAAAACGAGCTTTTCTATTTTTTTTGTCTTTCAAATTCAAAAGAACCTTATCTATATTGTCTTGAAAAACGGCATTTTCGCCGGCATATCTTGCCGAATAAACTCCCGGCTCGCCGTTTAATGCTTCTATTTCCAAACCGGTATCGTCTGCAAAACAGTTGTAATTATATTTATTATAAACATAAAACGATTTTAAGGACGCATTACCTTCGATAGTCGGTTCGGTTTCCGGTATATCTTCCAAGCAGTTTATGTCGGCAAGACTAAGAATTTCAAATTTATCACCGATAATTTGTCGTACCTCTCTGAGTTTGTTTAAGTTATTTGTTGCAAATACTATTTTCATGTTTAAATTGTAAAGTTATGAGATTTTGAAAATATTGTTAGTTATAGATTGTTCATTGCCATTTCCATTGTCTGCCAAAGTTTTTCTGCAGTTTTTTCCCAACTGAATTTTTGGCGTTGTATTTTTGCATTCTCGATTAAATCGGCTCTTAATTTCGGTTTGTATATAATTTTTTGCATTGCTTTTGCAATATCATTAACAGAAAACGGATTAACAAGTAAAGCTGCATTTCCGGCAACTTCCGGCATAGAAGTAACATTTGAACAAATTACAGGAACATCACAGTTCATGGCTTCTATAATCGGTATTCCGAAACCTTCAAAATACGGAACGAAAGCAAGAGCAAAAGCACTTGCAAGCAGTTTGTGAAGTTCGGATTGTTCTAACTTTCCGGTAAAAATAATATCTTTTTTGTAATTTAAGCCGGAAAAGGTGTTAAAAATTCCGGAAGTTTTGTGCATTGCCTCGCCGACTATAACAAGTTTGAAGTCCGAATCGGTATTTTTCTTAAAAATATCGAACGCTTTAAAAAGTCTTTCAACATTTTTTCTGGGGCTTAGACTTCCAATAAAAATAAAAAAGTTTTGGCTTTCAGTATAATCTTTTTTTATTTTTTGTTTTTCCGATAAGCTAAGCGGTTTGTAAATTTCTGCCGAACCGTTGTAAACAACGTCAATTTTATCTTTATTTATATTATAACTTCTCGCAATATCGTTTTTTGAAAACTCTGAAACCGTTGCTAGAAATCCGATTTT
>JAOZMN010000482.1 GCA_029934265.1 Bacteroidales bacterium | reverse complement strand
CTTATTACTTAAAACCCTAAGGGTCTGATTTCGAGAAAATCTACTTTTTAGACTGTACTCAAAAATTAATTTTTCAGCACTTTCATATTTTAAGTACCGAACTATTCGACACCTTAACATATATGTAATACTCGCAAGTGCCCTGCCCGGACTTTGCGATGTTTGCATATAGTTATAATTTTGATTATCAAAAAAGTAAGTTCTCAATTATTTTAATGTACCGGAAAAATGCCGAAAAAAAAAATGTCCTACGAATCCGCTCTTTACGAAGTAAATGATATAGTAAACGATATTGAAAATGAAGACGTTAATGTTGATGTTCTTTTAGAAAAAGTAAAAAGAGCATCTTATTTACTTAAATACTGTAAAGAAAAATTGAAAACGACCGAGAAAGAAGTAGAAAAAATATTTGAATCGGAATAAGTAGTGCTTTAACGAACACTATTTATAAATTTTAAATTTTTAAAAGATGACAAAAACAATACAATTATTTTTAGTGATTTTTTTAATTAGTATATCCGTAAAATTATCGGCACAAACAGTTACAAGTTCCAATGTCGAGAAGTTTTTCAAATCGACAACTTGTGTAGTTTTAGACGACAATATATTTAATGTGTATAATGCTGCAATTAAAGATGCCGTGAAATTAAATTGGACAATCACTCCTTTTGAAGTAATAAGCATGAGTGAATTTACAAAACGAAGAGCAAATCCGAAATTTTCATTTTTGGTTCGAACAAAAGTAACATTTCCCGGCGATGCAAAGAAAGCAAGAGATACGCCCTACTCTTTTTTGAGTTTGGTACTTGGCAGAAAGGGAGCCGTAACCGCAATGCCCGATTTAGCTCAATTTCCGCTATCTTATTACGATGTCGATTATGATAAATATTTGTATAAATTACCTGCAATATTACTATTCATACAGGAACACATGAATTGGCTTAAAGCAAATCCGGGAGTAAAGAATAAAACGGTTGCAAGTCATTATCGTACAGCTAAAATATCCACAAAAGATAAAACTTTATACCTTATAGAAGACGAACTTTCAAAAGATATTAATACCGAAAACGAAATTCGCAAGAATTATCCCTGCAAAGTTCAAATTGTGTCTCCCGAAAAAATAAAAGAAGCAATAGATACTAAAAACGACAATATCGTATTCTTACATAAAGTAGGACCGGCCGGCGATTATGCCAAAATGAGATGCTATAAATTAATACTCGGTGCAGCCAACGGAAAATTATATTATTTTAGTTTTCATAAAATAAAAGAACCGAAAAAACCTGATGCTTTTCTTAAATCTGATTTAGTAAAACTGGGGAAACAATAGAAATAATTAAGTATAAAATCTCGGTTTATTCGGCACAACAGAACATACAATAATTTACATATTAAAATATAATTGTCTTATTGTTTTAGTGATTTATCATTTTTATTTATTTTCAATAAAATAATAAGTGTTAAGGTTCTTATTATTAGTGGTTTAAATAGAAAGCTGTATTTTTATTTATTAAAAAAGTAATAAAGAATTTTATTAATAAAAAAAAAAATTATATATTTGCATTCTCTAAAGTAATAATAATTAACTGATAACAAAAAATATTTGTAAAATGACAAAAGCTGACATTGTAAACGAAATTTCAAAAGAAACAGGAATTGAAAAAATCATTGTTCAAAAAACCGTAGAAGCATTTATGCATACGGTAAAAGAATCTCTAAGCAAAAATGAAAACGTATATTTAAGAGGTTTTGGAAGTTTCGTAGTGAAAAAAAGAGCTGAAAAAACTGCTCGTAATATTTCAAAGCAGGAAACTATAATTATACCTGCACATTCTATTCCTTCTTTTAAACCTGCAAAAACATTTGTCAGCAAAGTGAAAGAAAATGTTAAATAGAGTATTATCAGTATTTTACCGATTTTTAGTATTTGTAAGGCTTTTGTTTAGTACTGTAAAATAAAAAAATGATTGTTTGTTTCGAGTTTACATCAAAACAGACAATTATTTTAGAGTAATTGTTAAGGTTTAAAAACCTCAGAATTTATTAAATAGTTAAATTAAAAATTAAAAAAATGCCAAGCGGAAAAAAAAGAAAAAGACATAAAATGTCTACCCACAAACGAAAAAAACGTTTAAGAAAAAACAGGCATAAAAAGAAAAAATAATCTTTAAGTTTTATTAAAGATTAAGGTTTATGCAGAATGAAGTTTGCAACACCGGGTTAGCAAACTCAAAAACATTAAAGAGTCCTGAGTAGGGACTCTTTTTTTGATTTTTGTCTTTTTTGATAAAAATTAAAAACAAATAAACGTCTCAGACCTGTTTAATGAAGCAATCTTATATCTGTAAAGTGCTATTTATTAGGTTTTTA